>CAYMGX010000054.1:0-12360 GCA_964390065.1 uncultured Fibrobacter sp.
GACAATTTGGGTGAAGCGGAAGGCGTCAGGTAGTAATACCTGGCGCTTATTTTTTTGAGTGATAATCGCGACAATCCCTTACCATACGTCGTAATTTTCCCTTATCATACTTCAAAGAATATGCGACCAAATACATTACCAATGCGGAATCAGTAATTACCTGTGTAACATCTACAATAGTAAGAGATTACATTATAATACAAACACAGTATCAACCAACCTCAAGCTGCGCCTGGGCATCAACGACATCACGGTTAACAAGAAGCAGGGCTTCATGAAAGCGGTCTGCGAGGAATGTATCGGGAATCTTGTCACGCAGCGTGCGCAGCAACTGTACAGTCATACGGATAACGCGCACCAGATCACCTTCGGGTACACCAAAGCCTTCAAGTTCCTTTAAGGAACACCCATTTGACCATGCGTAAATCGGTGCTGCAAGCGAGAAATCCATTTCACGGATTGAGTTGGTGATACCGGCTCGAATCTCTTTTGTTCGCAGCTTGTGAATCACTTTTTCTGCATCAAATTTAAGTGTAACGCTTGTCAATGGCGCATTTCTTCTGCTTTCTTCCGTAATAATAGCCGCAAGCACGACAGGCAACTGCTGCGCAGTACATTCCTCAAATGCTCGTGAATAATACAGTTCTGCGGTCTGGATTTCATATCCACTTACCGCTGCAGCAAGTTTTCCCTTTTCAGTAAGCGACTGTCCATCAAGAAACCCGGCAGACTGAAGAAATTTGATTCTGTTTACAATCTGCACTTCCTCTTTACAGTATGCTTTTGACATTGTAAATTCGCCATGTTTATAATTGTGAAGACTTTTTCTGAATATTTCAAACGCACCTTCTCCAAGCTGACTGTACAAATTAAGAATTGTCGAGTATGATGCATAGAACCGACTGCTAATTTTCTCATTTTGTCCATTCAACAACCGATCCAGTTGACGCACATCGGTGGCTTCGGGAATGATCTGTGAATAGACAAAACCAACGGCATCCATACCGCGCCGCCCTGCACGTCCCGCCATCTGGTTGTATTCTCGTGTCATAAGGTAATTAAATTCGACACCATCAAACTTCTCAAGTTCATCAAAGATCACAGCACTTGCCGGCATATTCACTCCGAGTGCGAAGGTCTCTGTACAAAAGAGCAGTTTGATAAGCCCGGCAGCAAAAAGACGCTCTACGATTTCTTTTGCAGCAGGAAGAATTCCCGCATGATGAAACGCGCATCCGCTTTCCCAGAGATTTCTCAAATACTCAAGCCGGTCATATCCTTGCAAACTGTAAAGTCCGACAAATTCATCGACCATCTGCTGTACCTGAACGCGCTCATCATCATGGAGCAGATTCAGTGCACTGTGTTGTTCCGCATTAAATTCACAGGATCTGCGGTTAAAGCAAAAGTAGAGGATCGGTACCTGCCCCTGTTCAAGTACATACTGAACGATCCTTCTCGACGATGGTTTACGTCTGAGAAATTTTTTCCGTTCCTTCTCGTTTTGTCTATATTTTTTTGCGATATACCTTAGATTCATGATACCGAATTTCGGACTGTAGAACGCGTGCTTTAATGGAATAGGACGATGTGTTTCCTCAATAACCGTAATCTCTGTACCACGCACAGATCCCATCCAGTCTGCAAGTTCGTGAATGTTTGGTACCGTTGCACTCAAACACATAAATCGGATTTCACGCGGGGCGAGAATGATACTCTCCTCCCAAACCGTACCTCTTTCCGGATCGTCAAGGTAGTGTATCTCATCAAATACCACATAGTAAATATCTGCAAGCCGTGATGAATTCTCGAGAATAAGATTTCTGAAAATCTCGGTAGTCATGATAAGCAGCGTACCATCGGGATTAATAGTGACATCACCGGTTTGTATCCCGACAATTTCATCACCGAAACGTTTTCTGAAATCACGATACTTCTGATTAGAGAGGGCTTTAATGGGAGCCGTGTAGATCACACGTTTTTTCTTTTCCAGTGATACATCAACTGCGTATTCTGCAATCAGTGTTTTTCCGCATCCGGTTGGTGCAGCAACGATCAGCGACTCACCGCGATCAATAGCCTTAACGGCTTCCTCCTGAAAAAAATCCAGCTCAAAATTCTGATATTTCAAATCAACGGCTCCCTCACAGTGACTTTTTACGTTGTTGAACAAGTCACGTAACTAACAAATTTTCAAAGTATTAAGCTATACTCTTAATCTACAGGAAAAACCGGAGATCCAAGCATAGCCCTGTAAATATAGAATATAGCACTTACAACAGCACAGATTTCATATATATATTGTAGCCATAAATAATGACAGATCTCATCTGTATCTTTACACATTTAAAAGGAATTGCAATGAATCAGGCAGAATCAACGTTCAGATCAGGATTTAACTGTGCACAGGCGGTACTTACAAGTTTTATCGATCGTTTCGATGCAGATAAGGAAACGCTCTTCAAAATTGCCAATGGATTCGGCGGTGGGATGGGCCGTAAACAGGAAGTGTGCGGAGCAGTGACCGGTGCAATAATGGCGATCAGTCTGGTACACGGCCGCGGTGAAATTGACAGTTTGGAAAATCAGGAGACCACCTACAGGAAAGTACGTGAACTGATTGATGCGTTTACAAAAGAATTCGGCACCGTGATCTGCAGAGATCTTCTCCCCGGCTGTAATCTGCTTACCGAAGATGGTCAGAAGATGTTCCGTGAACAGGGATTAAAGGAGAAATGCTGTAATTATGTCAAGCGCGCCAATGAGATTGCACAGACGGTTATCGGGTGATACTCGCCCCCCGCAGATAGGGGGACTTGATGAAAAACAGGAAAAATTGCATTTGATTTCAAAGTCCCCCTGCGGGGGATTTAGGGGGCGCACTCAATTTGTGCAGTAGATAATCACAATTCACACCCCGGCCTCCTCAATCATCTTATCAAGCCTCTTTTCCGACACTGGAAACAGCGTTTTAACCTCCTGCTGTGCGAATAGGGACACTGCAAACTCGTTATACATTGACAACAACTGATTTGCATTTTTTTTCTTTTCAAACGGGATCTTCACCACTGCGTCAATTACTTTTTTATGGTATATCCGCAACAGCCCCCGTTTTTCACGGTATTTAAAGGGCTCGTTGAATGCACGCTGAATACGATAACTGAATGCTTTCAAATAACGCGGATACTGACGCAAACAGTCAAATGAGAGAGTATCATGTATAAACAGATTGATATATTCATGAAGATCAGCTTTCAACTCTTTTCTGATATCACCCATTGATGATCTGGTTTCCTTACTTATCAATGTCAGACACGATGTATACTGTTCAAGTATTTTTTCTATTAATGTCAATGCCTCATACCCGCATCCGGTTGTCAGTTTCTTGATTTTAGCAAGCAGTTCATCAAATTGTGCCCGTGTCCTGGGCAGTGGCGGTGATGGTATATCAAGCAGATACTCTTTAACGGATAGCAGCAGTTGCTGTTTCACCGTATCAGCCCCACCAAACGGTGAACACAACAGTTTTATCTGATTTGTAAATTTCAGTTCACGTTCGATCCATACGAATTCAGGACCGAGAACAATTTCAAGTAGTGCACGAAGCCCTGCAGCATGCATCTGTGATGCTTCAGTAGAGGTTTTGCACATTTTTAATGCAACACCACCATTAAAAGAGCACAGCGCCGGATATCCATAGAGCGGCACCCCCTTCCCTGATGATGCAATCTCGATATAATCCTCAAGATCTCCAATGCTCCAGTCGGTCAGATTATACTGTTCATACTTTTTAGCAGCCCTCTCCCACTCGCTCTCGCCTGCTGTCACCTGTTGCAATTTATCAATTGACAACACAGACGTATCCCTGCCACTGACAAGCACCTCACCGGAATCGTTACACACTTCAAAACGCAGCCGTAAATGCGGCGATATTTTTTCATCAGCGGTATCGTTAAATTCAACCTGTAATCCGTAAAGCTGGCGTACCATTTTGGCAACCGTCGCATTAAATGAGTCACGACACGGAGCGAGCTTTGATGCAACCTCGCGGGCCTTTTCATTAAGCGGCATCAGTTTCTTCCGCGTTTCTTTATTTAGCCCCTGAAGCAGCTCGAGAACCCGCTCCGGCCACAAATGAGGAACAAGCCACCCCACTGAATCGGCGTTAATATACACGGCATCACGTACCGGAACTTTCATCGTGACGCCATCAGTATCATTACCCGGGGCAAAATTATATTTCAGCCTGAATGATTTATCACCAACGGTAACGAAATCGGGAAATACTTTATCCTGATCATCATACGTATCGGCAAGTATATCTGACTCTTTCATGTAAAGCACCGTTTCATCAGGGAGATCTTTTACAAAACGGTTAAGATCATGCAGTGATGACACATTGACAATTCTGGAACTATAGAAGTCATAAATTGCCTGTTCCCCTGCAAATAATGAACGACTGCGGAGTTTTGCCTCCATGCGCTCTACATTTTTCCTGATCTTTTTGTTATTACTGTAAAATTTGTGCGCACAATTCAGCTGTTCCTCAACGAGTCCTTTCCAGATAAACACTTCCGTTGCTTTTGTCTGATTAATCCGCCCGAACCGGATACCGTTATGTTTAGCGACCGTCAGACCAAGCAGCGATACCGTTTCGTCGGCTTTGACAGATCCGGAAATCTCATCAAAAGAGGGTTCGCTGTATGATCGAGAACAAAGATGCGCTCCAAGCTCCTCAAGCCATTTAGGATTGATCACCGCAACCGTTCGTGCGAATACCTGTGATGTCTCCACGACCTCATGGCACATCACCCAATCGACTTTCTTTTGTGCCAGTGATGAACCCGGAAAGATCAGTACCTCGCGCCCGCGTGCGGCAGTATATTTTCCCTGATCATTTTTCATTGCGCAATTTGTCAATAGCCCGGTAAGCACAGCGCGGTGAATCGCATCGTAGTGAGCCGGTTCGGTGTTTTCATGATACCTTTTTAGATGATACAGCGTTTCGTGAAGCTGCTGATGTACATCATGCCACTCCTGCATACGAATATACGAGAGAAAATGCTCTTTACAAAATTTTCTCATTTTGTTCTGGGTTCTGAGCATTTTCCATTCATTCTGGTATGCATCCCATAAATTTACATAGAGTAAAAAATCGGACGCCTGATCACGAAATTTTTTATGCATAAGATCAGCTTCTGCCTGTTTATCAAAAGGCCGTTCCCGGGGATCAACGATCGACAGCGCCGATGCAATAATCTTTACTTCACGAAGTGCTCCTTCTTTACGTGCGGCAAGCACCATACGTGCTATGTGAGGATCAAGCGGCAAACAGGCCATTTCGCGACCCGTTTCTGTAAGCACATTCTTTTCGTCAAGTCCACCAAGTTCCCTCAACTGCGCATACGCTTCACTGATAGCCTGCTTTGATGGTGGTTCGAGAAACGGAAACGCTTCAATGGAACCAAGTTTATGCGCGATCATCGAAAGTAAAACACCGGCAAGGTTCGACCGTTTTATTTCAGGAAGAGTGTATTCATCACGTTCATTAAACTCCCTTTCGGAGTACAGCCGGACACAGACACCATCCATAACACGGCCGCATCGCCCCATACGCTGCTTTGCTGCAGCCTTCGAAATTGCCTCTACCGGGAGACGATTCGTTCGCAGCCGCGGTATGTACCGGGAGATTCGTGCAAGCCCGGTATCAACGACAAACCGGATGCCCGGAACCGTTATTGATGTTTCCGCGATGTTGGTAGCGACTACAATTTTACGTCTGCCGGTGACTTTAAAGATCAGATCCTGTTCACCCCGGCTTAATCGCGAGAAAAGTGGCAGTATATCTGTATTGTCCAGATGCATCCCATGCAGTTTATCGCAGGTCTCACGGATATCACGCTCGGTCGGCATAAAAATCAGTGTATCACCCGATCCATACATATCGGAAATATCCCGGACTGCCCGGACCGCTGCATTAATATAGTCAACATCCTCCTCGTCATCAGCGCCATCATCATCGCTACGTGGATCAAGGTAAAGTACCTCAACAGGATACATCCTGCCCGAAACTTCAATTATTGGTGCATTACCAAATGATTTTGAAAATAGAGAAGTATCAATTGTTGCAGATGAGATGATCACTTTCAGATCTTTGCGCCTGGGCAGAATCTGACGCAGGTAGCCGAGAAGAAAATCAATATTGAGACTGCGCTCGTGAGCTTCATCGATTATTAATGTATCATACATTCGAAGCAGCGGATCCCGTTCGATCTCAGTGAGCAGGATACCATCTGTCATAAATTTCACACAGGTCTGCGGTTTTTCCATATCGCTAAACCGGATTTTGTACCCGACCTCATTACCCAGAACGCAGTCAAGTTCCTGTGCGACTCTCGCGGCTATTGATGTCGCGGCAATCCGTCGGGGCTGTGTGCAGCCGATTTTTCCAGTAATACCTCTACCTGCCTCAAGGCAAAACGATGGCAGCTGGGTCGTTTTTCCAGAGCCGGTTTCGCCAGCAACGATTACTACCTGATGTTCCTTGATAAGTGATACAATCTTTTCCCGATGTTCCAGAATCGGAAGATCCGGGGTATACTTTGGAGCTGGCCTGAGCAGTTCTATGTTCTTTTTAGGTTCCCTTTTTTCCATGGATGCAAAATAGTATCATCCACAAGCCGACTTAAATAAATATTTCCAGGTACACATTATCAACCATGAAGCGGTTTTACATCACAAATAATTGGGGGGGCCCGAATATGTCAGGTATTTGGCAATAAGTATCCGTAAAAAAAATGTTCAACACATTGCCTGCAAGTGATTTAGTAAAAAAAGTAATTGAACATTCATGGTCTTTATGGTAAGATCTTGTTATGAGATCAATATTTGAAGGGAATGATTTGATGACAAAAAGCCTTGAAGTAGTAATCGTGGATGACGAGATCCAGATAACCGAATTACTTAAAACATTTATAGAATGCTCATCAGTGAATACCAATATTCATACATTCAATGATGCCGCCGAAGCACGGTCATTTCTGCTTGGAAACGATGTCGACGTACTTATTACTGATTATAAGATGCCTAAATTCAATGGAATAGAGTTAATGGAGACAGCACCTCCCGATGTTAAAAAGGTGTTGATCTCAGGGTATGTTTCTGAAATTGCTGAAGAACGGCTTCAACAGCTTGATGCGGTTTTTTTTGAAAAGCCCGTTCCAATGAAAGCACTTGGAAAGATCATTTTAGATCGGGAGAGTATGCTTTAGTAATTCCTGATCAGCGACTTATGGCTACTAATCCGGAAGAGGTTGCTACACCTCAAGACTGATCATCGTTAAGGATTATATGGATGCTGTTGCTGTCTACATAACGTGCAAGGATAATGAGCAGGCCATAACCATCGGGGAAACACTTGTGTGTGAACATGTTGTTGCCTGTGTGAACATAATCAATGCCATACAATCGATCTACTGGTGGCAGGGTAATCTTTGCAATGATTCCGAATGCATCCTTATTGCCAAGACAAGAGCCTCACTTTTTGATAAAGTCCTTAAACGGACAAAGGAACTCCACACTTATCAGATCCCCTGCGTCGTGGCACTTCCAATTACCCATGGTAACCCTGAATATCTGAAATGGATTGAGGTTAATACGCTAAACGAGTAAATCTTCGTTTTGTTTCCTTTTGCTTTGATTACAGGCTATTTTTGGTTTCGTTCTTGATAATGGCGTAAAAACTACCACGTCGTGGTAGTTTTTACGCCATTATCTACCACGAGCTGGTTGTATTTACGGGTAGTTGATTGTATATTTGTAAGAAAATCACTGTACCGGGAAATCCATTTGAACAAACAAAGAACGATCGGGTCTACTATAAGTGCGACACTTGCAAGCGAACGAGGTCGCTTTACAGTGCTTACCGGTGCACGACAGGTTGGAAAGAGTACACTTGTCAAAATGCTTTTTCCCGAAATACCACTGCTCAGTTTTGATGCACTATCAGAACGGGATATCTATAACCGGTTTTCTCCTGAAGATTGGATAACCAGATATCCGTCTGTGATTCTTGATGAGGTTCAAAAAGCTCCTGCAATTTTTGATACTTTAAAAGCATGTTACGACCGGAATCCATCATTGAGATATATTCTGTTAGGTTCAAGTCAGGTTTTGCTGTTAAAAAGTGTTCGGGAAACACTGGCAGGCAGAGTTGCATTGAAAAAACTTTTCCCTTTTACAATTCCAGAGCTGATCGGTGAATCACTGGAACCACACGCGACATTTTGGACAAAAGCACTACAATGCAAAACGCAGTCTGATTTCAGTAATTTCTCAAAAAGCATATCTGAACCACTACTTGAGATTTCTCAGGAGAGTTCACTGAGTCATAAAATGTGGGATTATTATTTGACCTGGGGCGGCATGCCCGCACTACTGAATGATACATTTTCCGATTATGATAGATCAATGTGGCTTAAAGACTATCACGAACTTTACCTTCAAAGAGACTTGAGTGATCTGGCACGACTTTCTGATCTTGAGCCTTTTACGAGACTTCAAAAGATTGCAGCACTTAGAACTGCTCAAACTATTCAATTTGCACAAATTGGAGCTGCTGCCGGAGTAAATGCGCAAACCGCAAAACGATATCTTCAGTACCTTGAAATAAGTTATCAAATTTTCCTGTTGTCGCCATGGTTTGCAAATACTGAAAAGCGTCTCATTAAATCACAGAAACTTCATTTTCTTGACCCGGGTATTCGAAGGGGCATTTTGAAACGTACCGGTGCAATTGATGGTGATGAATTTGAAAGTGCAGTGTTCAGTGAAGCATACAAACAGGCACAAAACAGCGATTCTCCTGTAGAGTTCTACTACCTGCGAACAACAGACGGACGAGAAGTTGACATTTTAATAGAAATGGAAAACGGGTACATCGCAATCGAGTGTAAACTATCTGATAATACGAACAAAAATGATGCTCGTCATTTTTCCGGTTTAAAAGAAATTCTTGACAAACCAATTCTACTTGGACTTGTAGTATCAATGGACAAAGAAGTAAAACGATTTCAATTCGAGGATTGTGACTATCCCATACTTTCAGTCCCTGCATGGGTATTATTCGGAAACCGGTTGTAAATGCTACTGAAATTTTACCCATTTCTGGGTTTTTCCGACTTTTACTATGAACCGGACGTAGCTGAATACCGATAATGTTGACTCATCCGGGGATAATTCAAGCTCTGCACGGTACCATTTACCATCCTGAAAATCCAGCATCCGCCCTTTCCGCCAGATTCTGTCCTTCTGACGAAAACCCTTCAGGATTGTCATTCCAACAAGTGGTTTTCCTTTTAACGAATCAGTACAAAGATCACAAACGGCACTCTCACCCCTCGATCCGCCAGAAATCTCGGTGATCACCGCAGAAAGTGTATCATGCTTAATCGTAATTTTTGCTTTTCCAAGGTCAGAACCACCGTCGCCATCAACCATCATCCAGACTCCCTCAATCTGGTAGGGTACTTCCCAGGGCTGCTGCTGTGCAGACACAGAATAAACAATAACCATGATTACTATTAAACTTAAAATCCTCATTGTGTTGTCTCCAGACCTCTTAACTAATTCAACACAGGTTGACATAGATTACTAAAGTATACAATGTGCGCAATATTTGACACCATTGAATCGCACTCCTGTTTGACGTTACAAAATATAGTTGATCTCAGGATTACAGTAAATTCCTTGCGACATTTATTCAAACGTTGACGGGAAAGAGCTTTTATTGTAAAGTATATATGCGTTGAGGACTATGTATAACGTTTCATTTTCCGGTATTTAGGCACTCTGAAATTGTACTGTGATGATTTAAAAAGGATTGGATGATTATGATGCAGATCCCAAAACGAACTAAAAACCCTCAGATTAAAATGAAAAAATGCGCTGTTGATGGCTGCAATGAAACATTCGCTGGTGGACCATCATCGAAATTCTGCGCATTACACCGCGATCCCAAAACTCGCGGTAAAGAAAAAGCTGCTACAAAGACATCACCGGGTGATACCAATCTTGTTATTGAGCATGATTACTCTGATGTGCGGTTGCAAAAACAGAAATGTGCACTTGAGGGCTGTCATGAACATTTCGACCTGAAAATCTACCCGCGTCAATATGTTTATCCAAAGTACTGTCCGGCACATCGTAATGAACATAAGCGAAAAACGCATCTCACGCAACTCAGTGGAAGGCATCACTGAGGTGAGAAGTGGTGAGTGGGAAGAATAAAAAAAAGGCTCAAAATAATTTGAGCCTTTTTTATTTCCTGATTCTGGATTCTGGATTCTGAATTTCTGATTCTGGATTCTGGATTCTTCTTCTGCGCCCCCCATCACCATGGTTCGGGATCGGGCTTTTTCTTTCTTCGCGATCTCTTTTTGGATGATCCTGATTTCCTGCTACCGCCTGCGGCTTCTTCATTTCTTGATAAATACGCCTGATAGGCATCCGCAAGCGAACCCTCATCACCAAGATATACCAGTGCTTTGAAAATATTTCTGAATGCAAGACCATAGACATTGTCATATTCATTAAAGGTAATTACATATTC
The DNA here is from genome assembly GCA_964390065.1 of uncultured Fibrobacter sp. GTDB lineage: Bacteria > Fibrobacterota > Chitinivibrionia > Chitinivibrionales > Chitinispirillaceae > JAAZBG01. The sequence goes on from CAYMGX010000054.1 coordinate 10,610, forward strand.
ATCCTTTGATCCCACTACCCAAAGCTCAGTATCCTCCCTGTCAAAAAACTGAAAAACCTCTCTCACAGGAGTGACCGCCATTTTCTGTAATTCCTCTTTATAGAGAGCTGCCTGTTCAAGATTTTTTTTTACCTTGCTGTCTACCTGCGATTCATTCATAGTTTCATCCTGTCAAATACATTCATTTTTATTAATGACAACAATTTTTCTTTCACCGATAAGCGGTGTACTGACATCAGTAATATGGACTTTTTTAAATAGTTCCGCATCATCAAGATTCTGACTTTTATAAAGCGCCAACGAGCCATCATCTTTCAGCAGTTTAAACAACGTTTTTTTTAACTCAGGAAGAATCCTCACCGAACGGCTGACCACAATGTCAAACGTCCCGAACAGTTTATCATCCGCATCCTCAAGCCGGATATCAAGAAACGAGCAGTTTGTCAACCCAACCGCTGCAGCACCACATTTAACCGACTGGATTTTCTTCTTTGTCGAGTCGAGCAGCGTAACATGAGCGTCGGGGTACATTGACGCGAGCGGAATGCCCGGAAAACCGCCGCCGGTACCGAAATCGAGAATGTTCTTTCCGTTAAAATCGATACATGAAATCGACAGTATCGAATCAAGAAAGTGCAGTGTCCAGATGTCATCAGGATCCGTTTTGCGTGAAATCAGATTTATCCGCTGATTTTCATCAAGCAGCCAGTTATAATAGGCATCAAACAGGCGCATTACCCGCTCAGCATCAGGAACATTCTTTTCTTGTAAATAACGTTCTACTTCACTTCTTTTTGACATACTACTACTTTTATAAACAATTGTTCTATGATTTCGTACCTGATCAGCACCTTACAAAGTGGCACCAGGTTGTTTCAGTGGTCTCAGGAGATATTCGAGCCCGTTGAGTTTAATTTCGTAAATTTCCTGCAATTGACGACCAAGAAGGCCGGGTGGAAATCCCTTCTGCTTAAACCAGACGACGTAATCTTCAGGAAGATCCACTAAATGTCTGCCGGCATATTTCCCAAACGGCATCGTCGCCCTTGCCAGTGTCAAGAGATACTCCTTATCAGGCAACCCTGCATCATCACTCATACATAAAGCCCTTTGATCTGCTAAAACCTTTTGTTAATTTAAAAATGGTTTATGCCACAAAAAATGTCTTGTTGAACCTCTTCTATCGGAGTGTTTTATTGAAATACCATTCAAATATTGTTCTTATTGGAATGCCGGGAAGCGGTAAAAGCACTATCGGTGTACTGCTCGCTAAGAAACTTGCAATGCAATTCATTGATACTGATATTCTTATTAAAGCCAATGAGGGCCGGTCGCTGCAATCGATCATTGATGAAAAAGGGTATATGGAACTGCGCTCGATTGAGGAATGCCATCTGACGAGTATGGTTTTCGAAAATCACGTTATTGCGACTGGCGGGAGTGCGGCGTATAGTGAGCGGGCAATGAACCATCTTAAGCGTGATGGGATCATTGTATTCCTCAATGTAACGATCCCGGCACTGATGAAAAGGATTCATGACTTTGAAACCCGCGGTCTTGCAAAACGGGCGGATCAGACCTTTGAAGATCTCTTTAACGAACGGTTTCCGCTTTATATGAAATATGCAGATATCATTCTTGACAGTTCAGACTTAGACCCGGAAACAACGTGCGATAGGATAATTGAAGAGTTACGGGAATTAAGTAGCAAGTGGTAAGAGAAGAAGGTTAAGGTTAAGGTTAAGGTTAAG
>CAYMGX010000054.1:12460-21417 GCA_964390065.1 uncultured Fibrobacter sp.
AAGGTTAAGGTTAAGGTTAAGGTTAAGATTGAGATTTCGCTGTCGTAGTCGTTATCGGTATCGAAACAAAATTATAACGAACTTAATGACGACTCGATAAAGAAATCCAGAACGTGTTAGTCGTAGACAATTTCAGCACGTAACAAAGTGGCGAGCAGCATGGTGGAGTTACCACGAGTCAGTCCTACGTTTATTTACTGTACATGTGCACCCGGACATCATCGGGTAGATTATCACCATTTGCGGCTTCAACGGCCAGTTCATCGCAGCGTTCATTTTCAGAGTGACCATTGTGACCCCGTACCCATTGAAACGTGACCGTGTGTTTCGAAACCAATTTAAGAAGCCTCTCCCAGAGATCGGGGTTGAGTGCGGGTTCTTTTTTATTACGCATCCATCCTTGTGATTTCCATTTCTTTGCCCACCCTTTTTCTATCGCATTGACAAGATACTGCGAATCGGTAACAATAGTCACATCACAAGGTTCCTTGAGCGATTCAAGACCGACAATCGCACCCATAATCTCCATGCGGTTATTTGTGGTATCTTTAAAACCGCCGCTGAGCTCTTTTGTAATATCATTATATTTCAACAAAACCCCATAGCCACCGGGACCGGGATTTCCACTACACGCACCATCAGAATAGATTGTAATTTTTTTCATGACTGAAATATAGTTTCCGGCAGGCACCGGTTTTACTGTATGAGTACGATTCCTGCCAGTGAAAGAGACATCTTAATAGCGGACCGAAAAGACACAATCAAAACGGTTGACAGAATATTTTTTATCAAGTGCATTCCGCCAATCGATATCCACTGTATGCGTATTGAAAAACATATTTGTATACGCAAAATCCAGTGTGATACTTTTTGATAGTACCAATGTTGTTCCAAGATTAAACCGGTGCAGATTCGAACCACTAACATCAACGTATGGATCCGGTTGAAGCATATCATTGACATAATCTGCGTATGGATACAGATCATATTCTTTCCAGGAATAACCAGCTCTTAAAAGTAAATTCAGTATAGTTACCGGAATTTCAAGACCAACGCCGACACCGGTTTTCCAGTATGCCAGATCACCTTCATCAACATCTGGATTAGGTGAACGTGCGGTAATATCAGATGTAACCGTTGCAAAAGGAAGTGTTACAGCGAAACCTAATGCACTGCTCATTGAAGAACGAAGTGTGCCCTTGCTTTTTTCCACCAGATTATCAATGGCATATCGCTGCGTTGTTGTATACCGTATAACCTGAGGCACTTCAATTCTTGCACCGGCAGACAAAAAGGTAGTTGGCTGATACATAACTCCTATGCGAAGATCAAATCCGCGATACACGGTTTCTGTAGCGATATCAGTTTCCCGGTCAAATATTCCGTATTTATAATGGGTATACAGTGAACGGTGATTCATCTGCCTGCCGTTTAAGTATGACACTGTCAAACCGACACCAAATCCTCTGGCAATCTGCCACCCGGCCGCTGCACTCCACAGTCCTAAACCGCCATTTGAAACGTACCGGGAATCATCATACCAGAGCGAATCACCATACCGTAAAGTATCTCTGCCGTTTATCAATATGCTGTTTGGATCGTTGTATACATCAACACCTCTATGCCAGCTGAGATCCATGAAATTATAAGGCAAAGAATACCCTAATGCAAAGGCAAATCCCCCTTGTGTTGTCGGAAGTGATCGAACAAGCCCGGCACTGCTGAAACCAAAGCGGCTTTTACGATAGTCTTTTTCAGTGCCCCCCAGAGAGGTCTCTGTTGCCATACCAATTATATTCATTCCGGCATGAACTTCACGTACCGGTACGAAAGCAAGCCCTGACGGATTCCAGAATACAGCACTATAATCGTTTGCAATAGCAGTGTAATTATTACCCATACCCCGTGCTTTTGTTCCCACACCATCAATTAACAATAATGGAGACTCAGCAAAAAGAACTGATACGGTCAGCGATACAATTAATGCAATTTTGTACATAGTTAGCGACTCCTTAACGAACGCAGATTACGTTTCTTGACATTTTGAGCAGTATCGCTTTGAGGTGCTTCCCTGACTGGTTCGCCTTCTGGCCTTTTGTCAAGTGCCTGATCCTGACTCCCTTGTGTCGCCTGGGATTGTTTGACATCGGATGCAGGAACTTTTGTTCCGCTTGTCCGTGACGACTGCGGGATCGGCCTGTCTGTTACCGAAGGAGAACCTGGGTTACCACCTGATGATCCGGAAGACCCTGGTGAGTTGTAACGGGGATCATACCGGCGATGATCGTTATAGCGGTAATAATGACGCGATGGAGGTGCGTATTTGCAGCAGCCACAACCTGGATCGTAGTAATAACTGCGCGGGCAACGATCATAATCACCCCAGAAAGGATCATTATACCACCATGGAGTGTTATTATAGACATACCAATCCCGGGGGTAATAACTTTTATAGCAGCGTAAACGCGGGTAACCCATGAGATCACGTTCCCAGACGCAAACTTCCCGTTCTTTCTGCATTACAGTATCAATACGATTAATGACCTTTACAGTATCACCTGTAATGCTATCAATTACTACAGAAACCTCTTCGCTGCTGATACGCTGATTTGTGACAAACTGTGTATAACACCCCGTTATCATAAACAGCCCTGCAACCAATAGAACCAAACCCCTGCTATACATATCTGACTCCTGTCAAAACGGTTCATAAGGGGGACTAATCTGTGTCAGAACCTTCTGCTACTATCGTTACCCCTATAAACCATTATATAATAATGACGCCCCGGATTAATAAAAACGCTCATATTATTTCACTTTTATTTAGTCTTATGACTTAAAAACACTTTTGTGCGTTCCCCGATACAGCCTCACCCCCCTGCCCCCCTCTCCACAAGTGTAGAGGGGGGGGGGAGAAGGACTTTTACTCATATAGTCTGAACTCTGCATAAAATAAGAAAAGGCATCACACATAGCACCTTTTTCAACCTCAACCTCAACCTTAACCTCAACCTCAACCTTTTCCTTTTCCTTTTACTTTTCCTCTTCCTCAATCTCCACATTTCTCTTTTAAAGTGCGATGCGGACATGGTATTTATTTATATAGTTGCAAAATAATTACACCAAAGGTAAAAGAGCATGATTCACCAATCAATGAGCGTACTAATCAGAATTCTTTGTATGGTTATTGTTGCTACACTATTGGCCTGCAATAATGCCACGCAGCCCATCTCCATCCTGATTCCTAATGGAAATATCTACGAAGAGATAATTGAGCTTGCACGTGCAGAAACACAAAAGGCCAGATCACTTTCATTCATTCGTCCTGTAAAAACAGGAATTCTTACACGAGATCAATACCGTAAGGCTTACAGCAATGTATCATCGGCTGCCGGGAATGACCTTGTCATGAACGCATTCAAACAATACGGCTTTGTTCCGGACACCATGTCCAGCTCAAAGTACATTGTCAACACTACTGATAGCTTTGCCGCCGCGTTTTACAAACCGGGATCTGATTCACTGTATATTATTGATGCATCAAAATATAACGAAGGGATGCTGTTTATCATTGCCGCCCATGAGTTTACGCATGCACTTCAGGAACAGCATTTTAATCCGTTTACAAACCAGATCTATTCAGGAATTATTCAATCGAACCTTAACAGCGACTATTATTTAAGCCAGCTCTGTATTGCTGAAGGTGATGCAACGATCAGTGAACTGTTCACGTATTATAATTACACCACACCTCTGAATTCTGTCTATGACAGTGTTGAATCTTATATTGCAGTTACACGCGCGGATTATTATGACAGCATAAAAACTAAAAATACACCCAGCTATCTTAACATACAGGGATACGCCCCCTATCAGATAGGTGCCGGATTTGTCTGGGATATTTTCCTAACAGGTAAATGGAATGCGGTTAACCGTCTCTACCATGCAGATCGTCCCATATCAACAAAACAGATTATTACCGGATCGGCACAGACCCCATGGAGTTTCGATTTCAGTGCTGTAATGCCGATTTTGTTAAGCAACACAACAAAACTTGTCTTCGCTGATGATGACACCTATGGGCCGGTGATGCTTATGGCGTTACTGAGTAAATATGTTGACATAGAGCATTGTAAAACAGCCCTCGGTTGGCAGGGTGACCGGTGCGCATTTACTTTAAGCGATAATCAAAAATGGGGTTCTTTTGTCTGGGCATTAAAATTCGATACTCCGGAAAACACTGAGTATGTTTATGAACGCCTTGACAGTCTATATACAAATAGAAATCTTGGACAGCTTGCTGCAACGCGTATCGCAGATACATCGGGTATATCCTATTCAAATGCCAACTCGCAACTGTTCCTGCGCAAAAGCGGAACATTCATTTTCATTATGGACAATGTAAGCAGTACATCCACCGTACTCGCTGCACTTGACAAGCCATCATCACTTGCAAAGAGTCAGCTACCTGCACATCAGTTGTCACCGACCGTTGATGTCCGTGTGAAGCATCATATAATTGATATGATCCTCGGACGCTGATTCACACTATTCAGCGGCGAGGTCCGGCTGCCTGGAGCAGAAGTAAGGGCGAGATCAATAACTATTCTTCAGTTTGATCAACGCTTTGTGATCATCTGAACAGATAATGTTTTGTACATTTGAACCAAAAGCTCTTAAAAAGCATCTATATTAGATGTACACAATTATTTATTATCCACAGAGACGGGGAGTTCTATGATTTTAAGAGTCATTTCCATCCTGATAACTACATCATTTATTTCAGGTTATGCGGCATTCAGCGGTTCAGATTACAGTGAAGCCATGAGAATGGCGGTAAAGTTTTATGGTGCACAGCGTTGTGGAAACACCCATAACTGGATGCTTCATGAGAACAAAGAACTTAAAACGCCTCCTGTCTGCCACACAAAAGATGCCTATAATGGTCAGGATATGAGCGGCGGATGGCATGACTGCGGTGATCATATCAAAGTTGCCACAACAATGGGATACGCTGCTATCTGTCTTTTAAGTGCGTATGATGTCTGGCCGAAAGCATTTGAAGACAATTACGATACCGCCTACAACGGGCCAAACGGTATTCCCGATGTTCTTGATGAAGCGAAGGTTGCCACCGATTACTTTTTAAAATCACTTATCGATAATAAAACCTTTGTCTACTATCTTGGCGGCGAGCAGGACCATAACAAATGGGTGACATCCAGTTTTCAGTCAACACTCGGTGCCAGTGAGGGCGGTGATCCACGTCCATCAATGCAATCAACATCTTCCGGTGGTGCACAGGTTGCCGACTATGCATCAGCACTTGCTTTAATGGCAAAACACTATCCGGATCAGGCATACGCTGCAAAATGTAAAGCAGCGGCGATCAGTTATTACGATTGGGCTAAAGCGCATCAATCAAATATCAGTATACCATCTTTTTACTCAAGTCCCAACTCAGAAATCTCTGATGAGCTCTCTCTTGCAGCGATACTTCTGTATCATTTAACAAAAACAGAAAGTTACAAAACGGACGCGCTTAATTACCTTAAAGAAAAATGGGAATCGAATTCAGCACTCGCCTGGGATACAAAAGCCGACATTTCGTATTACTATGTAGTAAAGGCTGATCCGAATGCAAAAAACAGCAGTGGCGGTTTTTACAGGAACTTTCTTGCAAAAAATGTGAGTAAGGGAATCGCAGGTGTAGGATCAAATCAGTACGGGTTTCCCTGGGGTTTTCTGAGCAATGCCTGGGGTACCAATAAACTTGCCTGTGGAAGTGCATTTGCTGCAGCACTTCTTGGAAAGCTGCTCGAAGATAAGGTTATCACTTCGGTAGATCCGGCTATTACTGCTGATCAGGCTTATTCCTATAACGCAAAGATTGTTGACTATATGCTTGGTAACAACGAATTCAAACATCCATTTCTTCATGGTTACAAAGGAGACATGACCCACAGGGTACACCATCGGAACGCAATGGGACGTGATGACAATCCTCCGACTGCCACCAAAAACTCTGCGCCATTCATGTTTGCAAGCGGTGCACTTATCGGCGGACCATCAGCTGCGAATTCATTCCAGAATATTATTGAGGGCGGCAGTGCCTTTATGGAAACTGAAAGCGGATGCGATTACAATGGTCCATTTGTCGGAGCACAGGCAAATATCGTAAGTAAACTTGACCCCAAGACTCCGGTAAGGAAACTTCCACTTAACAAAAATATAAATCCATCATTCAGGAACGCGGCAAAATCGTTTGTTGACATCAGGGGAAGAACAATTCAGGCAACTGGTATATCTGGGACGGCAGGCATTTATTTTGTCAATGAACAGACTGCTTCACATAGCAGACTATCAAAGATTATTTCAACCGGAAAATAGGAACGCTTGTTTAACTTTTTTTTACTGAAGAGGCTGGAACACAACCAGTCTCTCTTTTTTCCAGGAATTTTCTATACAACGAATCCGATAGAACTCACAATAGATCAGCGCTTTTCCCGTAAAGTTTTTTCTTCCGGAGGTCGATAACTTATAATGAAACAAGGATGTGACTCGTTTAACACAAACCAATAATCCAGGGATGGTGATTATGGAGTACATTAGTGATACCCCGAATATCCGCAAAGGCCGCTTTTTGTGGATGGACGCTCCCGAACGGGAGCAATTTCTTTCAATGTTACAGCATCGAATCGCAGATGGTTATTACTACAACGATTCAATTTTCGGAAAAATCGCTGATGAGCTGGCTCCGGTGATGGTGGAAACGGTGGAGGAGTAGCCTCACCCGTTCTTTTCGCATTCGCAATGTAGCCTTACCCCCCGGCCCCTTCTCCATTATACATGGAGAGGGGGAGTTGGAGATGAAATTTGCGTACTGCTCTACTGAGTAGATGCATGAGAAGTGAGATGTACTACTTTTCTTACCTAATTCATTACCTAATTCAGATTTTTTTCCATTTTGCGAATTGTCCTTTGCTGGAACATTCGACTATACCGTTTGCTCTTAAATCTTTTAATACATACCTTATCAGGTCAATACTGTATACCTTTGCTTGTAGATATGTATAGAAAATCGCAAAAAGTATACACATCGTTGGTGATATGCATACTTTTGAGGAAAAGTATATATATCGAATTATGTCATGAAGGACAAGAACCACCCCGTCAGGCGAAACGCCTGACACCCCTCCATTGGAGGGGAATTTTTAAAATGGGTGCTATACCTGTAAATCCTTGCTATTCCATTCCCCTCCTTTGGAGGGGTGCCCGCCAGGGCGGGGTGGTCTTGATCTGAATTTGTAAATCGGCAAAAAATCATCGATCAAGTCCTTTTTCCAAACGAGGCTTTGAAAAAGTCATTTGTTCGAATCGATCAATGGAAGAAGAGTGAGAGTGTTGATCAGAATACTCTGATTAGGAATTGTCTCAGAAATACCTTTTAATTCAGCCAGGTATCTGTGTGCTGAGGCAGTCTTTTTTAATACAGCAATTGTTTCCAACGATCTGGATGGTGGAAGATAACTAAGTATGAAATCCATCGGCAAGCTCCTGACATGCATACTTTTTAATCAAAAATATACATTTGGTCGTCGATATGTATAGAAAATCGCAAAAAGTTTACACGTTTACGTTGTATCAGGACCACCCCGTCAGGCGAAACGCCTGACACCCCTCCAATGGAGGGGAATTTTTAAATTGTGGGCTGCATTTATAAAATCACCACGACTCAATACCCCTCCTCTGGAGGGGTGCCCGCCAGGGCGGGGTGGTCTTGCTCTGAATTTTTAAATCGACAAAAACATCGATCAAGTCCTTTTTCCAAAAAGTGGTTTAGAGAAAGGTGTCATTTGTTTTAATCGATCAGTGCAATTTACAAAAAAAAATTATATTATTCTTATTATGTAGTAATAATGCTGAGACTGCTTCACTTTTTATTAATAATTGTCGTAAATGATGGAGGACTGAAAAAGGACAATTGCAGAGAGATTGAAACTATTGCATAACTTCGAAAACAGCAATAACGGTGAGACTATCATCCCTGCGACATGGAAAAGAGCACCCTGCCGGGCGTACATATGAAAAGGGATGTCTGCGATAAAGCAGGCATCCCTTTTATTGAGAAAATGTTACACAGTCAAAGATATAACAGTGCATTATTTCCAGTTCGGATTATAAGTTGCAAAACCACCTGTAGCAGTATGGTTTATAACACCTGTACCATTAACTACGGTCGATATTCTATCGTCTAGCCCTACTTTTCCAAAAGCAGCTTGTGGTGCTGCTTGATATTGACCATTAGCAGGAGATGCATAGTCAAACCACTTACTACCAGTAATATTATCAAACGCAATATCGCCCAAAGCCCCAAGTTTTCCTGTCTCAGCAAGATAGGCAAGCTGAGCATGATCGAAAGACGCAAGAGCTGTTGGAGGTTCTGCTGCTTTTGCTTTTGCAGATGCATCGGTAAATTTTGGAATTGCAAGTGCTGCAAGAATACCGATAATAACGATAACGACCATAAGTTCGATAAGTGTAAAACCTTTATTTTTAATGCGAATCATTTTGAATCTCCTTGAATTGTTTTTACTATTCATTACATTAATCTTTGTTACTAACTACCCTGTTTCTACTTCTACCTTTTTCATTACGTTTACCGTAATTCTACCTTGTAATCGTAATCCCTGTCAGGTGGCCCCCTCTCCGAGTACCGCATCGTCTTTCTTCACACCGGTACATCAGGCTTATAGAAATTGATATACTTTCATTGTAGCGTATCAAAGCGCTTAAATCAAGTGTTTTTTTCATTTTTTTTACCTGTTTTTCCATTTTCCTGTAACAGTTTGATTTTTATTGCCAATTATTCCCCCCTCTCCGGTTGGTGGTGTGTGTTGTTTTTTCAAAGAGCCGGGCGAAAGATGTTTCGCCCTTACGCGCATGCCGGGAGCGGG
>CAYMGX010000054.1:21517-27303 GCA_964390065.1 uncultured Fibrobacter sp.
CGGGCGAAAGATGTTTCGCCCTTACGCGCATGCCGGGAGCGGGAGTGCGATGTTTCGCCTTATCCCTGTGCCAGGACTGAGTGTGCGATGTTTCGCACTTACCTACGCGCAAGGACTGAGCGAAAGATCTTTCCCCCCCCCTGCCCCATATATACCTACGGTATGTGGCGGCATGGTGCGTTTTTTATTACATTGAAAATACTATCATTTCTGTTCCTAAAATATCAATAAAAATAATACCTTGTAAAATCAATATGTTAGTAAATGCAGGTCTGTGTCTTTTCTTTTCTGTTTGTGCGTCATATACCAAACCTGCAACTATTTTTTCTGTGGCACAAAGAAGTTTTGTCAAAAAGAGATGACAACTATTCGTCCGGTATAGATCCTATGTACGATTGGGAACAGGCTAAACGTATACAACGCAAGGCTTCTGAATGAAAATAAAAATTCTGGAGTCTGCGATACAGGATTTACTTAATGGATACTATTTCTATGAGCAACAGGAAAAAGGGCTGGGAGGTTATTTTACGGACACACTATTTTCGGATACTGATTCATTACAATTATTTGGAGGTATTCACAGTATTCATTTTGAATAATATCGTTTACTCTCAAAACGATTCCCATTCGCAATTTATAATTTCATAAGAGATAACACCATGATGTGCATGCTGTACTTGATTACAGGCAAAAACCAAGCAAAACTAACGATCGACTTTAATTGTGCAATCGACGATCCCAACGTACTGTAGTGGACGGTCGCGACCGTCCACTGCAGTACTATCGCCCGAAAATTCTGAAATACTCCGGCAGCCTGTTTACATCATTAAAGGTTACATACAGGAACAGGAACAGGAAAAATGCGATTGCAATTTTATTAAGCAGCATCTGCGTTTTTAATGACAATGGTTTTCTCCGTACTGCTTCAAAGAGCAGAAACAGCAGCATGCCACCATCAGTGATAATTAACGGCATCAGATTTAAAACCGCAAGGTTAATTCCAACCAGCCCCATAAAGTTCAGTATCGGTGCCAATCCCTCAAGCATCATACCCCCTGACATGGGAATAATGCCGACAGGCCCGGCAAGGTGTTTAGGGCTTACCTCCTGAGATACAAGTTTCTTGATAATATCAAAAATCATTGTCGTATATTCCCAGGTTTTCTCCATGCCCTTGTTAAAGGCGACACCGACAGGATACTTAACAATACGCTTTTTTCCCTCATCAACGGTAATACCAACTATGAACCTTTTCTCATTCTCGTTATATAATGGGGTTGCTTCAAGTGAGACCCTTGAACCGCTGCGGGCTACAACAAGCGAGAGTGGTGCTTTGGCAACAGTATCGTAATTCATTATCAACTGTAAAACCTGATACCAGGAAATGATCTCTTTTCCATTTATTCCAACAATTGTATCACCGCTAAGAATTCCCGCTTTCTGTGCCGGTGAACCACCACTGGTTGCCTTGACAATTGCAGGCAGCGGCGGCCTGAGACCACCAAAAGGATCCTTTGGAATAAGATCATCTGATTCATTCATGGTAAAGCCCGCTGAGCCAATCTGCCCGTCACGATAGTATGAAATAGTAAACTTTTTCTCCATCATGGCAAATGATGTTCTAATATCATTCCAATTGCGCATAGCCTTATTGTTAATTGTAAGAATACTATCACCGGCTTTAAGCCCGGCCGCTTCACTTAAAGACTTTTCATCAATAGCACCAATTATCGGGTGTTCAAGATACTCGGGTTCCTCTACACCATTGGCAAACATGAACCATAACATCGCAAACGCTGCAATAAAATTTGCAAGAGGTCCGGCTGCTGCTACAAGTGCCCGCTGCCACACCGGCTTTGATGTAAACTCATCTTTAGCCCCGTTTTTTTCCTCATCGGGATTCTCTCCGGCCATCTTGACATAACCACCAAAAGGAATCGCACTGATTCTGTACTCTGTTCCCTTATAGGTTTTCTTCAGAAGCGGCGTACCGAATCCAAGCGAAAATGCAAGGACACGAATGCCGCACCACTTTGCAACAAGGAAATGCCCGAGCTCGTGTATAAACACAAGGACTCCAAGAACAACAATACCAAGTACGACAAGCAGTACTTTATTGAATATCATAGCAAGAGAAAGTTCCACGTTTTACCTTCTTGACAAATAATTGTTTAAAACTGACCTGCGTATCTCACTATCAACCTCGATAATTGCCTCGAGACTGTCAGCCTTACGAACGGTATGGCGTTCAAGTGCATATGATACCATTGCAGGAATATCATTAAAACCGATCTGTTTATTTAAAAATGCCTCGACCGCAATTTCATTGGCAGCGTTGACAACAACCGGAGCCGTTCCACCAGCCGTTCCTGCCTCAATGCATAACCGTAAACATGGGAAACGATCAGGATCAGGATCGTAAAAGTCAAGTTTCTGAATCTGCGGCAGCGAGAGCCGTTTTCCGGGCATCGGAAAACGTTCCGGATATGACAGTGCGTACTGAATCGGCAGCTCCATATCAGGAAGTCCAAGCTGTGCCAGTATGGCGCCATCATGGAATTCAACCAGCGAATGAATGATTGACTGGGGATGAATCCACACACGCAATTGACTATATGGTAAACGAAACAAGTGATGTGCTTCGATGATCTCAAAGCCTTTATTCATAAGCGTTGCTGAATCGATGGTGATCTTTTTTCCCATCGACCAGGTCGGATGATTCAGTGCATCAGCAGGCGTGATCGATTCAAACTCATGCTTCTGACGGCTTCTAAACGGTCCGCCGGATGCTGTCAGGATCAGCGATTCTATTGTGGAATCCTTTACACCTGCGAGACACTGCAGAATGGCACTGTGTTCACTGTCAACCGGAATAAGTGATCCGTTTCCACTGTCAAGAAGTGAGGTTATATAGTCACCACCGACCACAAGCGATTCCTTGTTTGCAAGTGCGACACGTTTTTTCTGTTGTAAAGCCGCAACCGTTGACCGCAGCCCAACCGCACCGACCAGTGCGTTCAGGAGAACATCGTAACCGGTATCACGAACCAGCGACTCGAGTCCATCAGTACCTGTCAGGACTGTTACCGTATCACCAAAACGATCCTTTATTTTCTTTACACCATCAGAATCACCAATAAAAACCATTGATGGTTTAAATTCATCTATCTGTTGTATAAGCAATTCTACATTACGGTTCGCGGCCATCCCTGCGATGGTAAATTTTTCAGGAAAACGCCGGACACACTGCAGCGTTGATGTACCAATAGACCCGGTTGATCCGAGCAGCAATATCTTTTGTAAACTCATTCGTTATTATCCAAATATCCTGTTGACAATCCAGGCAAACAGAGACACCACCGGAACCGCGAAAAAAATACTATCAAAGCGGTCAAGAATACCGCCATGCCCCGGAATGATATCCGATGCATCCTTGACAGAAAAGTATCTTTTCATAAGCGAAACCAGGAGATCACCAATTTGAGCAAATATACCGATTAATATTCCAAGTATGATACCAAGCCATTTCGGGTAAGCCGGATTGCCGATAAAAAACCATACAATGCCTACAAGTAACGCAGCACTCAAAAAGCCGCCAATACTACCCTCAAGCGTCTTCTTGGGACTAATGCTGCTGAAATGTGTCTTTCCCCACAGATTCCCTACAAAATATGCGCCACTATCACAAAAAAATACAGCAGTGACAACAGTGCAGATTCCAAGCTGTGAAAGCATCGGGATGGCATTTTTAACAAAAAGCAACTGAAATGGATCTCTGTAAAAATTAAGCATTGATATCATGGCAATGTACATAAATACCGTTCCACTGAAAAGCAGACTGGCACGCATCCAGCGTTTCTGCTGCGAGTTCCTGCCCCAGATGAATGTTTCCAGAGCAACAAGTATTAACAGTATGTAAACACCAAGATTTGATGGAATATTGGTATTGTCGAAATAAAAAAAGGCCTGAAGTGCAAGCCAGACATATCCAACCCAGAATCCGTTTTTAGGATTAGCGATACCAAGCATTTTTTTGTATTCGTAATAGCCAAGAAACGTAAGCAGCAGCATAAGTACCTGGCCGGGATAAACAGAGGTCCAGAATTTTGGTGTAACGGAAATTGTCGAATTTATTAACCACCACCCCAGAGGAACAGCCCAAAGAACAAAAAACATCCGTTTGGCAAGATCCGCCATTTTAGCCATTACTCTTTCACCTTTCCAAATCGCCTGTCCCGTTTACTGTAATCCTCAAGAGCAGCAATAAGGCTGTCCTTATTGAAATCGGGCCACAGTATATCGGTAATATACAGCTCAGCATACGCTGCCTGCCAAAGCAGGAAGTTACTGATACGAACATCACCACCGGTGCGTATAATCAGTTCAGGATCCGGTATGTCGTTAGTATACATATAGGAACTAAACATTTTTTCATCAAGCCGCTCAATCACCGATGGTTCGGTAATCGCTTTTTTTGCGAATTCTTTTGCTGCATTAACAATCTCCGCACGTCCGCCATAACTGATTGCAAGGATCAGGGTGAGACCGGTATTGTTCTTCGTTTCGTCAATGCCGGCAAGCAGTTCGTTACGTGTTTTTGGCGGTAATTTGGAGAGATCTCCAATTGTCTGAAGCCGCACATTGTTTGCGTGAAGATTCCTGATCTCTTTTCTTGTCATTTCAACAAGCAGATCCATCAGCATGGATACTTCTATAGTGGGCCGTCCCCAGTTTTCTGCAGAAAACACATAGGTTGTCAAATAGGAAATACCGAGTTCACCACAAGCCTGAACGATCTCCCGCGTAGCATTGGTTCCGGCACGATGTCCGGCAGTCCGTGGAAGCCCGCGCTGCTTTGCCCATCTGCCGTTGCCATCCATTATTATTCCAACATGTGTCGGTATCTTTAGTTTCATTACACTACTCTCGTTAAATCAGCAGCTTACAATGTTAGTACAACTGCGTGGTAACAAGCCGGCAGTTTTACCCCTGGAAATTTCTCAAAAACAGGTTCCGGATTAATAATAATCGTCGCGCTTTTTTAAAAGCAATACTAACAGATAAATATACATGATGCCCTGAGGGGACATAAAAAAAGAGCCCCGAAACCGGAGCTCTTTTTTGAATTCTTTGGTGCATACATGCCGGTCACCGCATTGTTTATTTCAGTCGCGGCTGGCAGCTACGACATTAAACTTCCATGATCTCTTTCTCTTTTTGAGCAAGAAGTTCATCGACAGTTTTAATAAAACTGTCAGTAATTTTCTGGATCTCATCCTGACCTTTTTTAGTTTCATCCTGTGTGATGAGTTTATCCTTTTCATCTTTCTTGAGCTTATCATTGGAATCGCGGCGGATATTTCTTATACCCACTTTGCTCTCTTCACCAATTTTTTTACAATTTTTAAAGAGATCTTTTCTACGTTCTTCCGAAAGTGGTGGAATCGGCAACCTGATAATGTTTCCATCATTTTGGGGATTTAATCCAAGATCTGATGTACGAATTGCCCGCTCAATTTCCTTAAGCATCGGTTTTTCCCAGGGCTGTACTACAACCATGCGGGCATCAGGTACACTGATATTTGCAACCTGATTGATCGGCATTGGTGATCCATAGTAATCAGCAGTTATTCCGTCAAGCAGCGCCGGTGTAGCCCGCCCGGTACGGATTCTGAGAAGATCTTTTTTCAGACTCTCAATTGCTTTCTGCATACGCTGATTGGTTTCAGCGATAATTGGTTCCAGTGCACTCACTGTTTTCCTCCACTTGTTACAGTTGTTCCAAC
>CAYMGX010000055.1:0-26830 GCA_964390065.1 uncultured Fibrobacter sp.
ACTTCATCAATAGTTGATCTGAAGTACCAGGCTTTAAATGGAAGTTTCATACGTAATGCCCTGCTGATTTGAAAACCTGACCGGAAATTGTGTGAATATTTCATTTAAATATATATATCTATCCGGAATTACTCAATCTTTAAGCCCGGATAATCCACCACGGATTTATAAAGATTGCTGCTATAGTGAGAAATAATGGGATACGTCATGACAAGGCATACCAGGATTGCAGGATGTTGAGGAATCACAATCCCTAATAATTCCAATAGATTGGCAGGATGTATAATCCTATAGGATAATTTTCTGGTCGACATTCCGGGTTAAAATGTTCTGTCATTTTATTCAAAAATTCAGTACAATCTAATAAGGTAGTGATTAAAAGTAATTTCCTTTTTTGATCCATCATCAAATCATTTTTTATTATATTGTAAAACGATTTACATGATAATATATCTAAATCAGATTTAAAACATAATAGTGAAACGTACAACAGGGGACAATCATCTAAAAATGCAGAAGTTATCGCAACAGCCAATTACAATGATTTTTGATTTTGACGGAACTATTGCCGATACACTCCTTGTATACTTTGATCTTCTGAACAGACTTGCAGACCGTTTCAATTTTGCCCGATTCGATAAGAACAATATTGAATACTATCGTGGCCTGAGTTCTTATCAGATATTTTCAATGATTGACCTCTCCAGGTTCAAACTGCCATTTGTCGTTCTTGAAGCGCGGAAAATTCTTAAGAAAGAGATTAACAAAATCAAACCTGTTCAGGGGATGAACGAAGTTGTTGAAGAAATAAAGCGTCTCAATATGCAAAGTGGTATTATTACATCCAATTCCGTGAAAAATGTCAATGCATTTTTAAAACAGTCTAACTATCCTGATTTCAGTTTTGTTTTTTCTTCACTACGTATATGGCAGAAATCTGCTGTTTTGAAAAAAGTCTTAGCCAATCACAAACTTGATCCATCAAAAGTATATTACATCGGAGATGAAACCCGTGATATCGAAGCTGCAAAAATTGCAGGAGTTAAATCAATTGCTGTAACATGGGGATATAACAATAAAACAATTCTTCAGAATTCAAATCCTGATTTTCTTTGTGAATCACCTGATAAACTCAGAGAAACTATCGTGAAGTGTCACAGTCAATAACTGTTCTTTTAATGATTTACAAACACACCAGGAGTGTGTGCTGTTTATTTCTTAACCTGAATCTCGCTTACATTTTCCAGTGAGATGGAAAAAGACTGTTCCTTGCTATTACCGGCAAGTGTATTATGGATAGAGATATACACTGCATTGAGCGGTGATTTTTCATCTGATGATTGAACTTTGGCACCATTCCTGAGGATTACTTCACCGCCGAAGTAAAGGTCATCTCCAACAACAATTGACTTTGCAGCATCAATTTTGATCATCTGGACTTTACTTAACGGTATGTGTTGTACAAGACCGCCGTGCCAGACTTTAAGAAAAGGATCTTCTTTAAGGTACAGGCGTTTTACAGATGTCTGAAATTGATTTTTGTCAATCACCATACCTGAAGGTGCACATCCGGATTGTAAAACAAGCACGGATGCTGCAAAAAAAAAGAAATGAAAAAAAATGTTACGCAACTGCGACTTTCTGTGCATTTGCAAAATCCTTTGCAGAATCATACGTTTTTATCAAACGGTTGATACCTACCATTTCAAGCACACGACGAACCTGAGTATCTTCAGCGATAATAAATACAGAACCCTTATTCTGCTGTATATCACACAGGCAATGGATAAAAATGCTTATTCCTGCGCTGTCAAGGTATGTTGTACGCTGAAGATTAAATACAAAGTGATGATTTCCCGATTCTATCAGTGAATTGATTTCATTATCAAGAGTCCGTGTACTTTCAGCAGTATCGATATTTCCGATAATGTGAATCATTTTAAACTTACCGAAATCCTCAATTTCAAACTTCATGAAATCCTCCTTGTTTTTTCTTCTTCTGATGACACATCGATTTCTCTTTCAAAAAACAGATGAATATTTGCAAGCCCATCCTCGATACAGCTATCCCTTAATGTCCACCCATCACGAATCATTGATGCAGTAATACTATCAACCTTATCAAAGATTTTTTTGGGATCTTTCTTAAATCCAACCCGGATAAATTTTTCCGCACACTCTTTCATTACCACGATCCACTTTCGTATGATGGGATAGTTACAGGTAACAATTCGTATGCTTTATGAATAGCGCTATTGATAAGTCCCCTATCCCCGACATTTTTACCGTCAGCGATTCCGTAAACCTCATAACGCCACACCGATTCCTGATTTTTAACACTCCAGAGATCTGCTTCAATACGAATCCGCTTTCGATTTACATTATTAAAAGTATGAATATTCATTGCATCCCTGATTCGCATGATCATAAGGTAATCACAATCGAGCAATTTCCAAAATTTGTCAAGGAGCTGTATCTCGACAACGGATCCATTTGCCAATATTGAAAATAATGAATCACGCATAAAAGTTCCACTACTGATTGTAAATTGATCCTTTACCCCAGTAAATACCTTTAAACGAAGATCCTTTCTTAAATTCTTCAATACTTTGATATCACGTTGTAAATTTGCTGTGTCAGTGATATCTTCATTTTTCTGATTGAAGAGTGGTCCCATACAGATACTGTGGCCGCTGAGAGTCCGCTCATTAAAATCATCAGCAACATACATCATCCTGGTATTAAACCCTGATAACGGAACGGTGCATGAGATACATAATGCAGTGATAATAACAAAAACAATCCTTTTATAGTGCTTCATAGTGTATCACAAGTTAACAGATTGAATATCATTATGTTAACTATACAATATATCGGCCGGAGTGTGCAATACTATTTTTCGTAAGGAGGTATAATAATGAGCGGAAAAAGCGGACAGAAACAGGTTAATCCATATTCCTGCCTATTTCTGGTTCAGGACTTTGTTTTCAGTAACCGCGCACCGAACATTCCATCCATCTGATGCTCAAACGGAGTTATTTTTACAAATCCATGATCATCAACGTATCGTCTGGGAATTACTTCCGGCGCCTGTTCAAGAATGAATTCCGGATGCTCTTTAAGAAAACGTTCAATCTGCATCTCATTTTCTTCGGGTTCTATAGAGCAGGTTGAATAGACGATAACACCATTTTTGCCCACCAGATTTGCAGCGGATGCCAATAATTGATACTGAACATCAACAATACGGTTCAGATCTGCCTCAGAACGTACCCAGCGTGCTTCAGGGTGACGGTTAAACACTCCGGTGGCAGTGCAAGGAGCATCAAGCAGTACCTTGTCAAAAAAACCTGTAAACGGAGGATGTGTTCCATCACAAAGGAGCGGGTAGACATTATCCAGTTCCATCCGGGTTGTTGTCTCAACAACATTCATCAAACGAGCCCATTTTATTTCTGTTGCACAAACCGTACCCTGATCACCAGTCAATTCAGAGAGTAGTGCCGTTTTGCCACCTGGTGCAGAGCAGAGATCGATCAGTTTCTCACCTTTTTGTACATCAAGCAGTGCAATCACCCAACCGGATGATGGAGCCTGAACATTACACATACCAGCCTGAATCATTCTGATGTTTTCAGGAAGCAATGATTTTTTAAGCTTATAGTAAAGATTCATGTATCCGCTTGACGGTTCACAAATCGTTTTTACCTCAGCTTCAAACTGCTGCCGTGAATAGTTTCGTAGTTTTCTTCTGAGATATATTGATGGTTTCTCATTGTTGAACGCCAGGAGTTTCTTCGTTTTAAGAAGACCATAATTTTTCATCCAGCGTTCGATGATCCATTTCGGATGCGAAAATTCTATTGACAAGCGCAGTGTCAGATCTTTCTGTGGATCGGGTAATTTAACTATTTTCTTTGCTGCAATCAACCTTCTCATGCATGCGTTTACCACGTTTGCATTTTTTGAAACCTGTGGATTTTCTTTTGCAAGATTAACCGTTTCGTTTACAGCGGCATGATCGGGTACCCGGTCCATAAAAAGAAGCTGATACATACCGATTCTAAGAATGCGACGTAAAACATCATTATCCTTATACCGTTCATCACTGACATAAGAATCTATCACATAGTCAAGATACAGCATTTTACGGATAATTCCGTAAACCATCTCAAAAATAAACCGTCTATCACGGTGATCAACATGATTATCTCCGATTATTGTATCAATCAGACGCTCCGGATTTGACGGATGCTTGTCATATTCAGTTATAATACGAAAAATCAACTGACGACTTTTCATGTAAGTATATACCCTTCTGTCAAACGACTACCAAGAAGATAGTCATGTGTATTCATTATCCTGCGCCCCTCCGGTTTTACCTTTACCACACGAAGCAGACCGGGATTACAGGCAACATCAAAATAAGTATCACCAATAGAAGTTATTGTTCCCGGAACAGCAACATTAGTGCTATCGACTACCAGAGCGCTATCAATACCAAGTCGTTTATTGTCAAAAATACAATACGTCCCTGGAAATGGCTTGAACGCTCTTATTTTGTTAAATATCGTTTCAGCAGGAAGTGTCCAGTCGATACACGCTTCCTCTTTGGAAAGTTTTGGGGCTTTACATGACAAAGAATGATTCTGTGGAAAATACGCCGTCTCACCTCTGTCAAGTTTCGTTATCGCATCATTTATCGATTGTGCACCAAGCCTGCTCAGACGTTCATAGAGTTCCGGTGTCGTTTCCATACTCCCGATATCAACTGACTCCTGAAGAAGAATTTCCCCGGTGTCAATTCCCTCATCAATTCTGAAAATCGTTATTCCACTGCATGTCTCTCCTGCCTCAATAGCCCGGTGAATGGGTGCAGGACCACGATATCTGGGCAAAAGTGATGCATGAATATTAATTGTCCCATATCTTGGAATGGAAAATACAGCTCTGGGAAGTATCCGGAATGCAATTACTACGAAAAGATCTGCTTTCAACGATTGTAACGCATTGATAAATTCATCAGATTTTAAGCTGTCCGGTTTTAATACCGGGCCTAAATTATGCTGCTCCGCAAATACAGCAACCGGGGATTCGCTTAGTTTTAATCCCCTGCCCTGTGGTTTTGCCGGTGTAGTTACAATGCCACATATCCTGTGTTTTTGAATCAGCGCCTCTAAAGCAGGTAAACCAAACTCTGCTGAACCCATAAAAACTATGTTCAAAATGGAATTTTCCTTTTTAAAAACGCTATAAAATACGAAAAGTCGCTGTAATGTAGGTATATTTTATGCAATTTACCCTGTTTTTTCTTATCCGGGGTTGAAAAAAATCGTACATAGTTATAATTTAAAAATATACGATATAGAACATTGGCGTCATTCTGTATGGTAAAGGTATTAAAACTGATGAATTCTAATAAATCTGATTGATACAGTTGACCACGCTGTAAAATTGTGACCAGTCGAATTTGAGTATTGCGTACTGGTTAATCGGGAGTTAACCTGAAAACATCTTCGTAGTGTATAAATGTTTTCAATGATTTCATATCAATACCCTACCATTCTGCATCCACGCCAGCTGTGTAGAAATAGACACAATTCAGCTCCGGCATTACCCCTTGCAGTGGCTGAAGGAGATACATTATGAAACCTGTCATAACAAAAAGGAGTCAAAGATGTCATCATCACTATTCAGTCCTGTGGATGAGTTCGAGATTTTTTGTAGGTTCTGTGAGAAAATTACGGTTGCACACCTCGACCGTTGTATCGCAGGAAACGGGAAAATCGTCGATCGGAACTCAGTTTTTGAATACTATTGCACCCGATGCATGAAAACGTTCTGCTATTCAGGTACAGATATTCTCGAGCAGCGTAAAAATTCGATTGAGATTTTTGAACAGCGTTCATATACTCCTACCGATCACTTTTTTATTGGCGAAGTCATTCATCATAAACAATTTAAAGAAAGTGGAACGGTCGTCGGAAAAGACAATGGATCCCCAAGTAAAATCGTTGTAAAGTTTCCAAAAAACGGGGTGCGACGGCTTGTTCAGGATATGTAACCAGTTTACCACGATGCTTATACCTGATGTATTGTAACGTGCATGAATAATGCACAATCAGTACATCACCGGCCGGTAGCTTGCAAACGTCAACCAGTATTTATTGCAAATTGCCATGTGTAGTACCGAGATACTTAGAGTGATAGTATTCCGGATACTGAAATTGATGGTGCGATAGCAACTGTTGCGAATTTTATACCAAAATCAAGTACAATCATCTTTCCTGAAATGTCAGTTTTAAGCCCGGCGCCTGCACATAACGAAGACAGATTGCTTTTCTGATAGTCATCATCGTCGGAATTCTGCAGCAAGTCCATAACATGTGATGCATCACGTTGACTGAATGCATAACCAAGCCGCATTACAAGCACTTTTTTGTAAATATTCATCTCAACTGCAGGCTCGAAATTAACGTAATCTCCGGTCTTTTTGTTTACATCTATTGCAAGACGCAATGATGGAATTGTTCTGGGTACAAAAGAAATGCCACCTTCAAATGTCAGTGGCAGACTGGACTCCGATTCACTCGTATATTTCTCAGCCATAAAACCAAGATTATGTATTGTAAATCCGTATATCAGACGCTCACTTTTCAAACGATATTGAATACCGGCATCAATGTAAAGTGCACCTGCGCTGTATTCGGCAACTTTGTTGTAAACGCCCTTTAATGATGCCCCGGTGTAAAGCCCGTCAAGAATTTTATACCCCCAGCTAACTCCTCCGTTGATATAACTGTAATAAGACGTTTCACCAGTAAGATTGTTCTGTGCATCCCTGTTTTCTACCGATGTATTAGCACTGAACATATTGACAGAAAATACACCGTATTTTCCAAAAGATCGTGATGCTGCCGCAGGAATACCCCATAATCCATCCATGATTGAAATATATCCAAGTGTTACATTTATATGTTCTGTATCCGTGGCAATTGACGCTGGATTGGTAAATACACCATACAGACTATTTGGTATAGCAGCAGATGCACCGGCAAGACCAATACTGCGTGAGTCAACACTCAGGTTTAAAATTGGAAAATCGGTAGTTCCTGCATGTTTATGTTGTGCCAAAGCTACAAATAAGGATCCCAGAATCAATACAATCGGCGTAAACTTGTTCATAAAAGAGTTGTTCCGTTAAAAAAAAGTATTTTTTCGTAGTTTATTAAAAAATAGTTAAATTCATCCTCTTTAAACAGTAAAGAATACGCTCGGCCATCGCGAAAATTATTAAAAACAATACGCCATGATGAGTTTGGACGTAAATCGGCCAGACTAATCTGGATTGGGAGTGTCTTTTTACTGTTAATCGTCATTTCAAGCTGAAGATTTCTTTCCGGAATGAGCCAGCGAAGTACCATCATGTTCCTCTTCAAAACCACCGTGGTATCAGGTTTTGAACTGATATACGGCTGTAATGGAGCCAGATTCCCTGAAAAAAAAGATTGAAACTCTCTAAGCCCTATCGCCTTAGCCCAGACAAACGGCATTGAATCCATTGCATGTACAGAACTGAATGTATACGACCGATCACTGTACTCGAGTATGACAGATTGCGAATTTTCTTTAATTGAAGCAACCTCGGTCCCAAGTAACGAGTAAATTCTGGCATCGAAAAAAACAGTATCCTTTAGTTTTACAACAAGATTTCCACTAAAAGATCTTTTTTGAATTCTGACAGAGATATCGGCTGCAGCATTCACACTGTCAGGAGTTGCAATTGGCAGCAGAATTCCGCCGGATGTATGAGGTATCGTCGTGATATCCGGTGGCGTGCAGCTTGACACCATAAAAATAATTGCAGGGAAAATCAATCTGCGTAAGTATACGCTCATTTCCCTTTTGATCCGGATTCATTGATTAATTTTTCGATATCAAGGATTTTATTTCTGATACCTTCCGGATCTTCAGGTTCAAATTCCAGACTTTTTCTAAAAGCCGAAATAGCCTTTGAATATTCCTTTTTCTTCAGATATATTTCGCCCTGATGCATATGGACTACCGGATCATCACCGACTTTCTTTACGGCTTCTTCAATGAATACAAGGGCACTGTCGATATTTCCCATTTGAAAGAGTACCCAGGCGTATGAATCAATAAACGCTCCATTTGATGAATCTGCTTTCAATGCTTTTGAAATCAGTATTTTTGCGCTATCAAGATTTTCTCCACGTTCAGCCCACATATATCCAAGATAATTACACGTTGCCGGATCATCAGGTTTTACTGCAAGAACTCTGCTAAATGCTGCTGCTGCCTCACTATATTGTTTTGAACGTTCAAATGCGCTCCCTAATTCAAAATATGAGTACACATCTGTCGAATCTATTGCCAAAGATTTTTGAAACGATTCGATTGCATTTAAATACTCTTTTCGAATCATATACACATGACCAAGCAGCTTGAGTGGTGCATTATTGTCTGGAACTGTTTTTTGATATCGCATCGCAATTTGCAACGCATCATCATACAACGTATCCTTGAGTGCAAGATAACACATCTCTTTCCATGCATCATCAAACGTATTACGTATTGAGAGTGTTTTCTCGAATTCGATCATGGCAAGATCATTTTTTTTCTGTCCAACGAACACAAGGCCGAGATAAAAATGAAGCTCATAATCATCAATACCATCTTTAAGCAGTTCACTTAAGAGGTTTTCTGCTTTGTCATACTGTTTGTTGTAGAAATAGATGATTGCAAGAGTTCTTCCGTATACATCGCCCAGTTCATTCTCATTGTACAGCTTTTCATAGTTGACAATTGCGTTTGCATAGTCATTCCGGGTAAGATAAATCTGTGCTGCACTCCTGAGCGCGTCCTCATTGAGGGAATCCAGTTCGAGTGCTTTGTTGAAAAGCCGAAGGCCTTCAGCAGTATCTTTTTGAACCACTTTCAGACCTCCAAGCATTACAAAAACATCCGGTTTAGGGCCTAATTCTGAAATCATTGACGTATAAAGAGATTCTGCTTCTGTAAAACGCTTTGATGCAATAAGAAGTTTTCCGATTTTGTAACCTATCTGAATTGATGACTTGTTCTTTCCGTAATAAAGCATATAATACTTCAATGCATCATCTTTTTTTCCAATTGACTCATAAATGAGCCCCAGAGTATACACCTCTTCATCAGTGCGTTCATCAATAAGTTCAAGTACTTCGGCAGCTTTTTCAAACTCCCCCATCTTCACATAAATAGAAACAACCTGACGTTTTTCTTTAGCTGAAAGCTCCTGATTTGTCCGCTGTCCCTTTATGAGAATCAGCGCTTTTGACGTTTTTTCTGATTCGATATAACGGCGAACAAGCTCATCCTTGAGTGTTTCTGATTCCGGATCAAAATTATAGGCAAGTTCATAATGATGCTCCGCCATGTCAACAATGCCGCGGCGCTCGTAATCTCTTGCCATAATAAAATAGCGTTCAGCACTCTCTTTATCTACTGTAGCTTTGCGATCAACCGGTTGTTCAGACGGTTTTTCCGGTGTTATGACGGCTGCAGTCCTGAGCGGTGCAGAACAATTAACAAAAAGTAAAAAAAACACTGAAACGTTACAAATAAATCTGATAATGAAACCTGGCACACATACCTCTTTATATGTTACATAATGCAATTGACAATACTCAAACAAGAAAAACAGATCAGCGTATTACCGAAACAACAAGATCAATTGCCGATTCAAAGGGAACGTTGGTACCCGGCGATACTGATTGCGATACAATAGTTCCAGGAAGCAGTGACGAATTATTCTCGTATGAAATTTTACCAACTGCAAGATTACTCTCCTCAATCTTTTTCCTCGCTTCAGCAATACTCTCACCAACCAGATTTGGAACATCAGCCTTTGTCGGCTTTGGTCCCCTGGAAATAATCAGGTCGATCTCCAGATCACGTGATACCGTTGTTCCAGACTCCGGAAATGCCTGAATAATTATATCAACAGGTTTTTCATCATGATAGTTTTTTTTAATTTTACCAATAGAAAGGCCTGCTTTCTTCATTTCAATTCGAGCCTGCCGTTCAGTCAGGTTCCGAACGTCAGGTATGACTGCAACGGGCTTTCCCTTGCTTACCGTCACAGCAATACGCCGGTTTTTCTTTACTTTAGATCCAGCTTCCGGAAACTGACTCAGAATTGCATTCTCTGTCAGTTTGTTATCATATTCGCGGCTTCTTATTTCTGTCAGCAAACCTGCTTTATACAGCGCTTCGCGGCCTGCTTCAAGATCTTTTCCAACGATATCCGGAACAGTTACAATATCCCTGTTAACACCCACAATATTAGGCATTACAACCATATCAATAACTAATACAGCGCTTATACCTCCGACCACAAGTGCAATCAGGACACCGGGAACAAAGAATTTCCAGAAATACTGTGGATTGATATTAATAGTATAATTTTTTTTCATCTAAAGTAACCATCCTCTTACAATCAATTGAAATATACCTGTTTATTCTGCCGTTGTGACATAACTCTGAAAACGGATTCATGACTTTTCCCCACCAAAGTGATACCTAACTGATGCATTATCCTGTTTTCAATAACAACCATCATTCCAGACCACCTTTCCGTTTTCTTTACTTAACGTTAAAATAACTTCCGCGATAGGTCCATACACTCTCATTAATGATAATGTGTTAATCTGACTGGAAATCAAAGTAACCTTTGATGTAAGTTGAAAGGAACCTTCTGCATCCATTGGCCGGAACTCTCAGGTTCAAAAAAGTAATACGTACTCTTCCGGCAAATAGTGTGTCTGAACAGAGTTGATTTTGAAGCGCATATAGTTATCGACAGTATACGCAAAAAGAGTGCTGACTGATCCAAATCCGCACAAAAACTACCTGGAGTGAACTGGCAGATCCGCTATACTAAGATCCTCAAGTGGTTTCGGAGGTTCCGGCCTTGTAAAAAACCATGCAGCTCCTCCCCCAAGTGCTACAGCACCAACCGCGCCAATAGACCACCAGACTATCTTTTTTGTCGGATCTTTCATGGTGTACTTAGAAATAAGTGACGGATTGTTTGTCCACTTAAAACTAAATGTGATTATGGAGTACTCATCATTAACTTTAATGTCAGGTACCTCTTCAAGGTCAAAAACAACCCTGATAACATTGTGAAATTCCGGATTGAGCCCTTTGACAGTCTTGTTAACATCGACTTTATCCGAAGAAATTGAAAATCCCTTGATTGGTGATTCAGCAACTGAAGGAACGGGTGCTGCACTGGCTTTGGTATCCTGAAATTCAAATGTGATCTTTTTTTGTCTCAAATTTACATCGTAATAATAATGTGATGGCTTATCACGAAAAATAAAGTATCCTGAAACGATCTTTTCGTCAGGAGCAGAACCTTTATCGACAGTAATCTGGATACCTTCAATAACTGCATTCTGAACATTTGCATCAAGCGAAGACGATTCGATATCAGTAAAAACATTTGTTGTTTGATTGAGGTTGCTCTGCATCGGTACCTGATCCACAGGATTTATAGAACCAGATCCATAATCAGAATTATCATTACCATTATATGGATCGTTAATTGGAGGAATTGAATCAATAGCCAAACCACCAAATGGATCTCCGCCAAAAGGATCTGATGATCCACCGGATTGAGCACCAAGAAATGCAAAAGACCCACATACCAGAACCAGCAATTTAACCGATATAGTTCTCATGTATAAACCCTCGCTTCTATATTAATATATAATAACAAAATACCCAAAATCTATATACAGGTCAAGTTTTTTTCAATTACTCACAAAAGTAATATCTATCCATTGCTTGCTTTTTTTATAAAAAGATTATGAAAACAGTTTTTTTTCGAACAATCCACTATACAAACGAATAATATTTTAGCATTAAAACATTGCTCTGCTTATATTAAAAAGAGTTTTTCTTACTATTGAGACTGTTTTCTATGCATAAGAGAGTCCTGCAGGTAACTACACACTCCTGATGTATAGACCATTTCGTGTGGTATCGATAAGAAAAGCTGGTTTTAGGAAAAATGACACCTTAATGAAATGATGGCATCGGGTGATAGTACTATATTGTTTTACAATAGTTTATACATTTTTCCTCATATACCTTATTATCGTTGTATTGCGCCAGCATACGCACAAATACGAATTTAGCGCAGCGTATCATCAAAAACCTGTTTCAATAGTTATCCCGTTTCGCAACGAGGAGGCACACCTCAGCCATTTGCTTGCATCACTTGATAAACTCGACTACAAAAGTGAGATCGAAATTGTGCTTATTGATGATAATTCGACCGACAAATCGGCAGAGATCGTCAGAGATGCAATCAATTCAATTGGTCATACGGTAACACTCTGCCGCCTGGAGATTGACACACAAAGAGATCTTACCAGTAAACAACAGGCACTTGATCTCGGTATCAAAAAAGCAAAATTTGATACGATAGTATTTACTGATGCAGACATGTTATTCAAACCGGGCTGGCTTGCATCACTTGGCAGGAAATCATCTGCTGATGTAGCACTGGTGTTCGGACGGACATCCATCCAACCTTCAAACAACGGATTGTTCCAGTTTTTCCAGGCGTTTCAACTCGACTTCCTTTTTGCAACAGCCTACACTTTTTTCCATGCAGGAATACCGGGATCATGTATGGGAAACAACATGGCCATTTCGCGTCAAAAATACCTTGACTGCGGTGGTTTTGACAAAATAGGATACAGTATAACTGAAGACAGAGCCCTTTATGCACATTTTAAAAAAAACAACTTTAAAATAGACATAACAGAGCCCTTTACCGCTGACGCCATAACGCATCCGTGTGAAAATGTTACTCAATTTTTTAGTCAGATGAAACGATGGGTCATAGGTGGTTTAAGCAACCGGTCTGTTCTTTTTCCCATTGCACTGCTCTTTGCTATTCAAAATATTACGTTTTGCATTGCGTTAACAGGAATTCTTCCCAAACCGGCAACGGTCATAGTAGCTGGAAATTTTTTACTAACATGGCTTTTCACAATTGTTGGGTTTAATAGTATTAAAGCTCAGTGCAGTTCCGGATACTTTCCTCTTTTTTTTGCGATACTCATTATTGAAGTACTATCATTTTCCATCTCATTTATTGTTAATCCGTCTGTCAGCTGGAAAGGACGGGCATTAACAAAATGAAACACACACTTCTCCATTATTATATTACTAACAGATGCAACTCAAAATGCATTTTTTGTGATATCTGGCATGAATCAAAAAAGTATGATGCCGACGCAGAGGATGTATTTCGAAATCTTTATAGTGCTAAAAAATCAGGATGTTCATTTGTTGACTTTACAGGAGGGGAACCGTTGCTTCACCCTGAACTTCCGGCATTTTTAAAAGAAGCGAAACGTACCGGTTTTATTACGTCGGTCACTACCAATTGCCTGCTGTTCAGGAAACGTGCACCAGAGCTTGACAATTTAATAGACCTGCTTCATTTCAGTATCGATTCTTCCGACGCATCGGAGCACAACCGGATTCGCGGTGTTGATTGTTTCAGCCATGTGATCGACAGTATCGACGAAGCCAAAAAGTATCGACTGGTACCAGACCTTCTTTTTACTTATACAAACGAGAATATTGATCATGCCAATGGCGTCTATACAATTGCAAAAAACAATAAACTCATGATGATTCTTGATCCGGTGTTTGATCCCTGGTCAACTGATCAGTTATCTCCGAAAACACATCAAAAAGCGCTTGCATTCTCCCGACGTAGTGGCGTGTACCTCAATACAGCACATCTGTCCCTTCGGGCACAGGGTGGCAATCATATTCGTGAGCCATTATGCAGAGCGATGGACTCCACTATAGTTATCCTTCCGGACAACACCATGGCACTCCCCTGCTTCCATCATAGAAGTTTTTTGCTTCCGGTTGATGGTAACATCGATAGTATCCTCCGCAGTGATGAATACGAGTGTTATCGGCAAAATCAGGGGAAATATGCGTTTTGTGAAGGCTGCCATATCAACTGTTACTTTGATCCATCATACAACTACATGATGAATGCTCTTACATGGCAATCGATACATGCAAAATTACGTTATGC
The DNA here is from genome assembly GCA_964390065.1 of uncultured Fibrobacter sp. GTDB lineage: Bacteria > Fibrobacterota > Chitinivibrionia > Chitinivibrionales > Chitinispirillaceae > JAAZBG01. Next base: position 14,141 of record CAYMGX010000055.1, read on the forward strand.
ATGGACAAAACATATTCAATACAGACGACCGATTCCACGGCGAAAACGTGTAACCTTTAAATAGAGCAGGCAGTTCAATGGATTACTTATCAGTTGAAAGGAGGATGCAGTTCTCAATCGGTTTTGGCAATGTTCCCGGAGTATTTTTTCGAATAACTTTGAACCTCTTATATGACCTTTAATACAAAGTAATCTGGAGAACACGAATGGATTCTCGCAATCCAGTTGCTAACGGGTGAGAACGTGATTTAATTTCATTATTTGCTATGTGTATAATGCGCGGGTAATTTAATCGAATAAATTCTCACTAACCCCGATTTGGAGTGTAGTATGAACCGTTCGGCAAAAAAGATTCACTTTACGATGATATGTGTCATTGCATCGTTGTTTCCGTTGTATGCAGCGAGTATTATCGTTCCGGTGAACAGCCCAACTATCGCTGCCGCCATGACGCAGGTCAAGAAGGGCGATACAATATTCGTTGAGGATGGTGTTTATAAGGAGCTGATCTTTGTAAATGCCGGAGTCAGTTTGATAGCAAAGAACCTTTTCAAGGCAGTCATTGACGGCAAAGGAAAAGGTACTGTTGTAACGATGGGTAACAGTTCATCGATAAGCGGTTTTGAAGTTCGCAATGGGACAATTGGTATTTTCAGTACCTCTGCGGGTGTTTCCATTACGAAATGCCGGGTTCTTTACAACAATCAAACAGGGATAATGTGTGTCGGACATCTTCCTAAAATTGAGGATAATCTTATTATTTACAATAAGGGATCCGGAATTCAGGGGTGGGATGTCCAGTCGACATCCGCGTCGATTAGTCACAACACAATTGCAATGAATAGCAACCATGGAATTTCTATCGGCGGCAATTCAAGTGTCATTGTGGACAACAACATTATATCGAATAATGATCAGTTCGGTATTAAAACAAGCGATGAAAAAGTCCGGGTAACAATGGTAAGCAATAATTTTTTCCAGAATGCAAAGTTTACCGGATTTCTTCCTGTTGATAATTACTCAATTGAACCGAAATTTAAAAATGCACAGCAGCTCCAGTTTACTCTTAGCAGCGATTCCCGCTGTTTAAGTAAAGGTTCTGATAATCAGGATCTGGGAGCACGGTTAGTTTACTGAAAGAAATTAATTTTTTAATATCCAGAGGGAGTTCTCCAAATGACCAGATTTTCTTTTAAGAAAGTGACATTGTTTCTCTCAATAGCCACCATTATGATTCCTTGTGCACTCAATGCGGCATCACTTCATGTTCCATCAGTCGGGATGAATACCATTGCTGAGGCAATGCTCAAGACTCGTGCCGGGGATACTATCGTGCTTGAGAAAGGCACCTTCAGAGAGCGGGTTCTGCTTGCTCCTGGTGTTACACTCATATCAAGAACACCATTTGCTGCTGTTGTTGATGGAACAGGAAAAGGTGTTGTAATCACCATGGGTAAGAATTCAACAATTGAAGGGCTCGTTGTGCGCAATGGTACCGTTGGTGTTTTTTCAAACAGCCCCGGCAATAAAATCATTTCCTGCCGGATCATTAAAAACTGGCAAACCGGTATCATAGCAGTTCGTCACCTTCCTGTAATTGAAGATAATGTTATCGCGTTTAACCGTGGCAGTGGATTTCAGGGATGGGATGTACGTTCTACAAGTGCTGCAATTAATCACAATACCATTTCCTACAATGGAAATCATGGTATCGCAGTTGGTGGATCTTCTGAATTCATCGTTGAAAACAATGTTGTTGCATACAATGAACGTTTTGGAATGAAAGTCCTTTCTGAAGCTGAAAAAGTACAGGTCACCAACAACAATTTTTATCACAATCTTAACAACATGCTCAAAAAACTTCCATCCGGCAATTTTTCCTTTGATCCTGCATTTGTAGCACCCAGAACCGGTATGAATTTCGGTACCGATCCGGCAAAGTGCTGTAAAGCAAAAGGTACAGATGATCAGGAACTTGGTACAAGAATCAGATAACATTTACAAATAGTCTAGTTAAGGATTAAATCATGCTAAAACGTGCTACTCGCTTTTGTAAAGAATTTATTTTAACATTTACAATGCTGTGCGGCCTGGGAACTATTGCATCAGTGTATGCAGATGGTCTTCCGGGAGAGTATCTTGCAACACAAAGATGGCGTTTTCTTTTTTCTAATCAGTCACCGGTTTCCAATCCGGCATTGATCAATGAAGTCAATTATCTATCTGTCCGCTATGCATTGTCTTCTTCAATGAGCGATTTTACCATGCATGAAGCCGGTGTGGTTTATCCTGTTGATCTTTACCATACTATTGGTTTATCAATGCTCTATCAGGGTGTTGATCCGTATGAAGCCACAGATACCGATTTTAACAGTACCGGTGAAATGATTAATGATAAACAGTACTTCTTTATGGGTTCATATTCATGGAATGCACTTGCCGGATTGACCATTGGTGCAAACCTTAATTTCTTTATGTACCCGTTTAACAATAGTGAAATCGGTATGGGGGCAGATGTTGGTTTAACCTATCGCCTGCTCAATAATCCGGTTGTTGGAAATCATCTCCTTGGTGTTAATATTCAAAACGCATTTGTTAAAGTCGTTAACAGTTCAGAAATATACCCTCGTAATCTTCGTCTTTCCCTGAATTCAACGTACTGGGAACGTAAAATTGAAAGCAGTTTTGATTTTGCATTCAAAGATATCGGTACTGCAGCCGGAGAGTTCCTTGATGGTGCAAAGACAGAATGGGATCTCAATGCCAAACTGGGTTTCTGGTTTTTGCGTCTTATTAATCTTTATGGTGTTCTCAGCATGTCGGATGATGGACTTGAATCATGGGGTATCGCCGGTGGTTTCAATATTCCATCAGTTAATAACGGTCGTGATGCATCAATACTTTGTCAATACATGACATCACCGGAAGCGGAGTTTGATGGCACCTTTACTCTGTATGCTCGTGCAGATGTCGGTAAACATCGCGAAGAGGTTTATGCGAAGAAAATGGCAAAGCTTGTCAGCATGAAACCAAACGACCTTTATATTAAAGCTGTGGAACTGTACTCACAGGGCAATTACTGGGATGCATTCTTTCTGTTCAGTCAGCTTCATGTCGAATTCCCTGATTTCTTTAAAAGTGACTGGGTAAGCTTTTTCCTCAGCAGCTGTCAGGAAAATATGGACATGCGTACAACAACAGAAGATGCTTACAAGAAAACTAAAGCCCTTTATCCACGCAGTGCTGTAATTCCATTCGCCGACCTGGGCTTAATGCGCGTTTACTATCGTGACAATGATGCAAACAGTGTTCGTCAGCAGTTTAATGAACTGAACAAATTGGGAGTTCCTGACTCAATCAAATTCTACGGATATTACCTGATGGGCCAGACAGAGCAGAAACAGGGCAATCCATCAAAAGCAATCCAGCTTTACGAAATGATCCCGGAGGGACACAGTGATTATGTTTTTGCACAGCACGCTGCAGCAGTTGTTGCTGCATCACAAAACAATATCCAGGCTGCTGTAACACATCTTGAAAACTGTATCCAGGCTCAGGTGACAACCAATGCACAAAAAGAAATAGTAAACCGTTCCTATGTATTCCTCGGGTATATTTTCTATGAAGAACTTACTAAAGAGGAAGGTACACTTGCAAAAGCTGTTACGGCATTACGCATGGTCCCCAAAACAAGCTATTTCTATCAGGATGCATTGCTTGGTATCGGATGGACAGCGCTCAAAGCACGTCAATGGGCAGATTGCATATCTTCCGGCCAGGAAATTGTCTCTGCTGCGTCCAATACTGTTGTTAAGGCTGAGGGAACACTGCTTCAGGCATATGCTAACATGGTTCAGAAGAATAATACCGCAGCGGTATCACTTCTTCAAAACATCTCAATTGAACTTGACAAGTATCAGGCCAACCTTGAGACTGAATACAATGGTAAAAAGCAGGAATACAACGATGTTCGCATGCGTTATAACGATCTTTCCCGATCTGTATATGGCCTTGGTACAGCCCGTCAATCATCACTTGTTGAAAAACAGATTGACAGTATGCACGTTCTTCAAAAACAGTATCATGATCAAATCAAAAGCTTTATTTCCTACTCAGACAATTATGAGCGTAATTCGTTTTTCAACCGCAGTCTTGAGAGTGTAAAAGAAGATATTGATTATGCTCTTGCTAAAGCCCAGAAAGCATCCGGAGCATCCAGGACAATAAAGGAAACCGGAAAGATCAATAAAGAAGCAGAGAAGATTGATGATGAGCTTGAGAGGCTGAAGAAAGAGCTTGAACAATCAAAATAACCGGCCATTTATTTGATTTCTCTGGAAAAGCAGCCTGCACTTGCAGACTGCTTTTCTTTTTTAATGTTGCAAGCAATGATTACCCCGGAATGTCCAATCGAAAATTGCGAGCATTGCCAAGAGATTGGAAATATTGGAAATTGCCATTTTTCAACATACCGCTATCCTGATATGCCTCGTCATGGCGCATCCCGCTATGAGTGATTTTTACTATTGCCTCAATCGTTTCAACGAATGTAAATCAATGTGCCGAGCAGTTGCTAAAACAGTTTAAAATGACAGTTTCACATCAATCGCGCCTATCGCATATTACGATTATGCATTGTCCTGATATATCGTTTAACAACATTGATAAAAACGTACTTAACTTTATTATTTCAGTCCGGTACAAGGATTATATTTACCTTAAAGCAGCAACATTTATATACTTGTCAACTATCAACACAATAACTATCAGCAAATGAGGTGAACATGTGTAACTTGCTTACGTTTTTAATAGTTCTTTCTTCGTTAATTGGATGCAACCCGAAAGTCGATGGTAGTGGAAAGGCATTGCTTGATAATAATGTTCCACCAAAGGCCACTGCAAGGGACAATACAACCAGTAATCCCAATGCACTCGAAACTACAAAAGCGGTATTGCGCTATATTGCACACCTTTGTGAGGAACCATTTAACGGAGTACTTTCAGGTCAAAGTTGCGGACATACTCCTAACATTTATAAGCCTGATGATATGATGGGTTACACACAGATGACAGAGAAACTTTACCAGACTACTGGAAAATACCCGGCTATTATCGCACTTGACTATGAACATGATATCATTGCCAAATCAGAAGAGATATCCAAAGCAAACCAGGTGCTGATAAAATACTGGAATGACGGTGGAATGATCGCAGTGGGAATGTCACCCCAGAATCCGTGGCTAAACGACGAAACTAATCTGGATAACAATTCTGGAAACTGGAGCCTAACCCGAACCACTCAATTGACAAAAGAACAATTGGACATGATCAACCTGAATGATCTGACCAATCCCGAAAAGCCTGTTTTTAAAGCATGGAGACGTAAACTCGACAGAATCGCTGCAGGACTGAAGGAGCTTCAGGATGCCGGAGTGGTCGTTTTATTCAAACCGATACAGGAGATGAACGGAAGCTGGTTCTGGTGGGGGGTATTAAGTCACAAGGATGACCCTGCTCCCTATGTGAACCTCTACAGAGATCTGCATAATTATTTTACAAAGGAAAAAGGACTGAACAACATTATCTGGATGTTTTCACCTCTTAGTTTTGTCAGCAATTACAATGATCCCGGCACCTGGATTGTCCCGCAGATGTGGAACTATCCGGGTGATGACTATGTTGATATCATAGCACCAACGGCATACAACACACAGCTTGACATTTGGGGGTATAACGAACTTAAATCAACGCGCAAACCTATTGCCATGGCTGAATATGGTCCGGATCATAAGGACAATCACGGTGAATTTGACAATACAAAATATATTAACAAAATCAGCAGCGATTATAACGAATTAGCGTTTTGGATCTCCTGGCATGATTGGAATAATGGAGACAGTACAAATACATACATGTCACTAATCGGTAACAAAAATGCACGCGAGCTTATACAGAATTCTGATGTATTGACAAGAGAAGATGTTGCATGGAAACAGTTCCAGAAAATGGAATGACCTCTCTCCCAGCCTCCTTTGCAGATGGATTTGCAAAGGGGGAGGAAGAATATTCAAGTGTTCTTGCTGATTTTGCAAGTTGACCCGCAATGAACGGCTACGGTATGTTTTATTCTCTTTATATCCGATGCTTATATACAGCAATATGTCTTTGTAAACAGGTTCAATTCTTTTGGTGATTTTATATGATAGATTTCTTTACCGTTTGCATATTGCTTTAGTATATCCTCTATTTTGGGTTTTAACACCTTATCAATCGCTAAAATCATTTTGAACAATTTTGCGGTCATTGGTATCATTGGGCAGCCATCAACAAAATCCGGCCTTGGTCTGAAAAGACAAAAAAATTGCCGCTTCAGTGCCCACCATAAATGTATTCGCACCGGATGATCAATAAAAATTATCGTCGTAGCAGCATTACATCGTTTTTCAATAGATTCCATCGTCGCGAAGCCATCAATGATCCACTTTGGTTTAAGCAGTATTTCATCATGCAATTTGTTGAATTGATCAGCAGGAGTTGGTACCCATCCCGGATTCCATTGCAATTTGTCCAGTTTAAAAACAGGGATATCAAAGGTTTTACTTAACTTTGCAGAAAGAACAGATTTTCCACCTCCGGCATTTCCGATTATTACAATTTTATCTCCCATTCCTTATCCTTTAATGTAAATTTACAATAAACACTTTATGACTTAAGTTTCAATAACCATTCATTGATATCTTTCTTTAAGAACCCAATAAAACCGTAGAGAATCTCTCGACGCAAGATGGTTGGAGAATGGATACTGTGGTTTTTGACCTGATTGACAATCAAAAGCTCTCGGCCTTTTTTAATAGTCTTGAAAATAAATTCTGTCCATGCTGTACATTATAGGGAAATTCATGTTAATCATGGGAATCATACTAATCACGGTTCAGACAATTTGCGAAAACCAATCACAACATTTTTCATACAAATATACAATCAAATACCGGTTTACCGGTGAATTGGCCCCGGAAAGAGTCAAGTAAACCGGGGGATTTTCTCCCTCAGTTTCTCACATAGCCATACTTGAACATCTCGATTCATATGGCTCTTATTATCTAAATTTCTTCATTTTAATTAGAGCTGTTTTTACTTTTAATTTGTTCGAATAATTTGTTTAAAAGTGTGACAATATTCTGCAATTCATCATCTTTCCGTATTGTGAAAGTAGGAATTTCACCGGTTTCTATTGCCTGGTTAAGCAGGTTTTCTATACGGAACAAGGGGCCGAGAATCTTGTGGGACAACCTGATACTTATCAGCCAGGAAATGGCAACAGAACCAACTGTGGCTACGACATATAAGAAGATTATAACTGTGTAGAATTTTTCAGTTGGTGCATCTGCGAATAATGGAATCTTCTGATTTATGAGCATCGTAAATATGAGCGTAAGAAAAAGGATTACAAGAAGAATACTTGCGGTTTGAAACAAAAGAAGGATACGCGCATACTTAAATTGTAATTTTCTTTTATGATCATCAGGAACGAGCGTAATAAAATTTTTACGTTTCGATTTCATACCAGTCACTTCCTTTAAAAACGGGTGTGTAGTTTTCTTGGTAATAATTTGATTATATCATTTTTAAGACAACTGGCCATATATTTTTTTACGATAAAAATCGGATACAATGTATGTTGCATGTCTGCCAGAAATTATACAAACATCGGCATTGAATTGTGAATAGGCCAACTAAGGGGAAAAAATGAGAGGAAATGGTTCTGATCCAATTGACAATTCAGACCTCTTCCCCTGCCCCCTCTGGTCCTGCGACCACTTCGATGCGTCGTCCCACAAAGCGAGGGGGTGAAAATGAATTATGTCCATGCTGTACATTTCAGGAAAATCATGGTAATAATGGGAATCAAGGTTCAGACAATTTACGAAAGCGAACTCTCCCACAGGGGAGCCTGTATGGTTCCCGCGGGGTGTATGTGTACTTCACGCAAGGTATTTGCATACAACACACGGATTACAAGTTCACCTACCATGAAATTACATACCAGCATCTCCACACAGTTTATACAAATACAGTCCTTAAACCACTTATGACACGTAACATCCAAAACTACAATTCTGTCTCACTGAACCCCTGACAATCAAACACCATACTCCAAACGTCACAACACTCCCCCATCCACCAACACTCCCCCGTTCAACGCACTTGCATTATTCTCTGGAACGTCATATACTTATATACTGGTTTTTTAACTGAGTACAATCAACGTGTGAGTAATGCAGCTATGTATATCGTTCAAATTGCACCGGAATGTGCACCAGTCGTCAAAGCCGGCGGGCTTGGCGATGTTGTTTTTGGTTTATCCCGCGAACTTGAGATCCGGGGTAATGATGTCGAAATTATTCTTCCTAAATATGACAACCTGCGCTCGGACAAAACCTGGGGCATGACTGTAACGTATCAGGATCTGTGGGTTCCCTGGTATAACGGGGCTGTCCATTGTACGGTCTTTTTTGGATTTGTCAACGGACGCAAGTGTTTCTTTATTGAACCTCATTCACAGGATAATTTTTTCAACCGCAATACCGTGTACGGTTGTCACGATGATGTAAAGCGGTTTGTTTTTTTCTCAAAGGCCGCACTTGAGTTTCTCTTTGTGTCAGGTAAGCGCCCGGATATCATTCACTGTCATGACTGGCAGACAGCAATTGTTCCGGTACTGCTCGCAGAAATCTACCGGTTTCACGGCATGGAACGCCAGCGGGTTTGCTTTACAATACACAATTTCAAACATCAAGGGGTAACCGGAGCTGATATTCTTACTGCAACCGGACTCGGTCGGCCGGATTACTATTTCCGCTACGAACAGATGCGCGACAATTTCAATCCCAACGCACTTAACCTGATGAAAAGCGGTATTGTATATTCCAATTTTGTCACCACCGTATCACCGCATCATGCACATGAGGCATTACATTGTGATCAGAGTTTTGGCCTCGGACATACGCTTCATGCATTCAGAGATAAATTTGGTGGTATTTTAAACGGTGTTGACTATGATGTCTGGAATCCGGCAGTCGACCAGTTTATCCCCGCTAAATATGATTCATCAAGCATTGACAAAAAATATATCAGCAAAGAATCACTGCGGGACCGATTCTGGTTACGTAAAGATTACAAACCGATTATTGCCTATGTCGGCCGTCTGGATGATCAGAAGGGAATCAATCTGATCACCCATGCTATTCACTATACACTGCGGCTCGGTGGTCAGTTCATACTTCTCGGTGCAGCATCAAATCAGGGAATTCATAATCATTTTATGAATCAGAAACGTATTCTTAATAATAACCCCGATTGTCACTTAGAGATCGGGTTTAATGAAGAGTTATCGCATCTGATCTATGCAGGAGCAGATATGGTGATCGTTCCGAGTTTGTTTGAACCGTGTGGACTGGCGCAATTGATCGCGCTGAAATATGGTACCGTTCCTGTTGTTCGTTCTGTCGGCGGACTTGCAGATACCGTTTTTGACAAGGATTACGCGTCAACCGACTGGGAACATCGCAATGGCTTTGTTTTCAATAACGCGGACTACCAGGGTGTGGAATCGGCCCTTACCAGAGCAATATCACTCTGGTATTCCTATTCTGATGATTTCAGGGCACTGATAACTCATGGAATGAACTGCGATTATTCATGGAATAATCCGGGGCATCATTATCTAAATGTTTACAATCTAATAAAAGATAAATAACATATCTCAAAAAATCATAAGCACACAAAGGGAAGTGAATAATGAGTACAAAAAACAAAAGACCAACAGAAGAACTTCAGGAGTACATTGACGGAGTACTGAATATATCAGGCTCCGAAAGCAGCATTAACGCCGTTACTGAAGCGGGTAGAAAGAAAAAACTGTTTAAGGATGAATCCGGGATCAATTTCGGCGGTATCAGGAGCGCTGCGGCGATTGCTTTGCATATGCATCAGCCGCTTATTCCGGCAGGTGGCGGTGACCTGCGCACTGCAGACATTATCAGCAACCTGAAATACATGATGGACAATCAGGGAACGGGTGATAATCACAATGCACCGGTATTTCACTGGTGTTACAAGCGTATCGGGGAGTTTGTACCGCAACTTGTCAATGAGGGAAAGAATCCGAGGGTGATGCTTGAATACAGTGGAACACTCTTTCACGGACTTCGCCACATGGGACTTCATGATGTATTGGACAGTTTGAAATTTGTTACACAGGATCGTTCAATGCGTAAATGTGTGGAGTGGCTCGGATGCCCGTGGGGACACGCCGTCGCTCCCTCGACACCATCACAGGACTTCCGCCTTCATGTCAAAGCCTGGCAGCATCATTTTGCAGCAATTTTCGGCTGGGAAGCACTCGAACGGGTACGTGGCTTTTCGCCATCAGAAATGGCACTTCCCAACCATCCCGATGTCGCTTATGAATATATCAAGACTCTTGTGGACTGCGGATTCCAGTGGGTGATGGTTCAGGAACACACCGTAGAACGCCCTGAAAACGGCCATGGCCCCGAAAAGAAACATGTTCCTCACCGGTTAGTTTGCAAAAATTCCAAAGGTGATGAAGTAAGCATTATCGCGATTATTAAAACACAGGGTAGTGATACAAAACTTGTCGCTCAGATGCAGCCCTATTACGAAGCAAAATCGATTGGCAAAGTCGAACTTGCCGGAAAAATGATTCCGCCGGTAGTAACACAGATCGCTGATGGAGAAAATGGCGGGGTGATGATGAACGAGTTTCCGCCGAAGTTCATGGAGGTTTCGCGAGAGTCATCAGGCAGCGAAACTCCAATGATTAACATATCGGAATATCTCGAACTTTTATTTGACAGCGGGATAAAGGAATCGGATCTGCCGGTGCTTCAGCCGGTTTTCCAGAAAAGGATCTGGGATGTATTCAAGCCCGGTGATGGGCCCGAGAAGATGACAAAGGTTATTGACGAAATAAAAAAGAGCGACCATCAGTTCCATATGGAAGGCGGTTCCTGGACAAATAATATCTCATGGGTAAAGGGTTATGATAATGTTCTTGACCCTATGCAAAGACTCAGTGCTTTATTCAACGAGAAAGTAATCGAAAAGAACATCCCGACCAGTGATCAGCGTTTCAGAAAAGCCCTGTTTCACCTTATGATATCCCAGACAAGCTGTTTCCGTTACTGGGGTCAGGGTTCGTGGACAGACTACGCAATCGAGATCTGCCGCCGGGCAACCGATATTATCAATTACGACCTGAAGTAATGTTATGATGTACCCGATATGTAAATTATATCGGGTACATTTCATTTCCATTTTTACAGGAATGAAAAACCCGTGCAATCTGTAGTATCAGTGTCATGCACCTTAAGTATGCATCAGTGGGACCTCTTGTTTGCATCTGAGATGGCAAAGCATAACAATCAGTCGTATCGTGAATAATAACGTACTAAATTATACACACAGGAAATATAAACTAAAATGTGTACGATCTTTAAAAGCCGCATGATACTACTTCTGAATATCGCAATTGCAGGAATAATTCATGCTGCGTCTGATACAGCATCACCATGGATTGACAGCGCAGAATCCCGATACTCCGCTGCTGCAACACAGTACGATATGGAAGCACTGAGGAACCTTGCCAATTTTATCACCCTTAAACCAGTTGATGAACAAAATAAGCCTCGCGCACTTTTATTACATGGCTGTGTTTTATGGCGCATGCAACTAATCGCATTCTGTAAAAATTATGAGAAAGACATTTTGCGGTATGGTAAAGTATCGGTAAAAAAATTAAAAGAAGCTGAAACAGCCGGTGCTGATGTGTATCTTACTGCAAGTTATAAAGCACTCGCGTATCAACTGATGGCTGGTCAGGGTATCAATAACGGGGCAATTAATGGTCCGCTTGCCGCAAAAGAACTAAAAAAAGCACAACAAGCTAATCCTAAAGGGTATTATACTCTATTAGTGGAAGCAATCAATGCAAATCAGGCACCATCATTCGCTGGTGGAAGTACTCAAAAAGCAATTACGTTATTTGAAAAAATGATAACGATGTTCCCGGATTCTGTTGATGTAAAAACTCATCTGTCAGACGCGTACGGTAAAGCAAAACGAAAAGAGGATGCAAAGCGGCTTATTACGTCTGTTGTCAAGGAGTACCCGGCAAATCTTCTTGCCCGAACAATTGCTGAGCGGCTGTCTTTAGAGTAATGCGCAACCTCTTTACCGAAACGGACAATCGAATTCCGTTACTTTCCCGAACTCTTCGACCAGGATAATTTTATTAAATGTCACCTGAATAAGTGCCGTTCCGGGAAGAGACAGAAATTCAGTAAGGTGCAGATGACGCCCAAGAAATCGTTCTTTACATGAAGGAACCATGGAGTCACTTACTTCCCTCGCAATACCGAGTACAGAAATCGCATAGAGGTTTTTACTATCCGCACCGAAGTTCGACCGGTTGTCAAACAGCACCGAGACATGGGTATCGCGACAAAGATTTGCATACTTCTGTGTTTCGCGAAGTGTTGGAAACAATAGATACTGATGATCATCCGAGATGGTAATGGTTACCAGTGATGTGTATGGGTATTCTGTACCACTTGTGGCAAGAACACCAAAATCATGTTCATGCAGCATGCGGGTTAGTTTTTCTAC
>CAYMGX010000056.1:0-24869 GCA_964390065.1 uncultured Fibrobacter sp.
CTGTGTTTCATCTGTGTCCGAATACCTTTGGTTTAGTATACTTTTCAATAAGTGGCCTGAGCAGGTTCATGAAAAGAATCGCAAAGCAAGCACCCTCTGCTAAAATTGTAAATTGACGAAATGCAAATGTAAGGGCACCACATCCGATGCCGAATATAATTTTCCCAAGCGGTGTAATCGGGGATGTTGTTGTGTCGTTGGCCATGAAAAATGCTGCAAGCGCAATTCCACCGGAACAGGTCAGAAATACTGTGCTAAGTAGCGCTTTAAGCGAAAAGTAATCTTCATTTGCCTGAAAAAGCCATGTCAGAATGAAAAATGAGAGTATAAACATAAACGGGATTTTAAAACTGATTATTTTTTTTATCCAAAGCCAGGCTGCACCCAGTAAGAGGGCTATAAAGGATGTTTCACCGATACAACCACCGGTATTTCCAATCAGTAAATGAATAATTGAATTTTGAAGGTACTGTGTCTCAAGTGCACCACTAACCAGTAACTCTTCAAAGAGAGCAAGGGGTGTTGCCATCGAAACTGCATCGACACCGGCCATTGTTCCAAGATACGGTTCAGCCCATGAAGTAGTCATGGTGTTATAGAAAAAAATCAGGAGCAATGCCCGTGCTGCGAGTGCCGGATTCAGAAGATTTTGTCCAAGGCCACCGAATACAACCTTGAAAAGTGCAATTGCAATCACCGATCCTGCAGCAGCCATCCACCATGGTGTCAACGGAGGGAGAGTTAATGCGAATAATAATCCGGTTACTGCAGCACTGGAATCACGAAGGGTGCCCGGACGTTTAAGAATTAATGCTGCAAGAAATTCTGTGAGTAATGCAGCAGATATTGATATTGCAATAAGTATGAGTGCGTGAATCTGGAAAAAAAATAGCGCTGCGGCTGTAGCAGGAAGCAATGCTATAAGCACATGACGCATAATGTTTGGAACGCTGTTTCCGCTGCGAAGATATGGAGATGCCGATATGTGAAGCTGCGCAGATGAGTCATGATTTTCTGTACCGGTAAGAATCTGTGATTTAATTGTATTGGTCATGGTTCACCTTGTGCTTCCGGATCTGTTGGTATTTAATGGTGCATTAAATTTTGCGAGTTTGATAAAATGAACGAGATTGATTCTGGACGGACATACATATGCGCATGCTCCACATTCAATGCAATCAGAAAAATTCCATTCAGCGGCCTTTTTCATATGAATCTGTTTCACATATTTTGCGATGCGTGATGGTACCAGTTTTTGTGGGCATACGTTTACACAATAGCCACAATTAATACAGGGGTAATCCTGTATGGCAGGTGTTGTATTGTCAAGTGCAAAAATGCCGGTGGTTGTTTTTATAACTGGTGCATCAAGGTCACTTTGGGTGATTCCGGTCATGGGTCCGCCTGAAATTACTTTTTTGGTAGTAGCCATATTCGCATTACATGATTCAAGAATAGAACGTATCGGGGTACCACAGCGAACCAGATAATTTTTTGGACTACCTACCGATGATCCGTTTACCGAAATTACTCTCTGATAAAGCGGTAACCCGTCAATTATTGCCTCGTGAACAGCAAGTGCTGTTGATGGACTAAAAACCATATACCCGGTATCCGCCGCTGTACCATCAGCCGGGATTGTATTTTTGGTAAGCGCATATATCAGTTGTCGCTCAGCTCCCTGAGGATATTTGCTTTTCAGCTTTACAATAGAAATGTCCCTGTATGCCGGATTTGCTATTCTTGCCTGTAATTCCTGATAAACAGCCTGAAGCTTACTGTCAATGCAGATAACTGCACTGGCCGCACCAGTTATTTTTTTCAGGATCAGAAAACCATTAAGGATGTCTTCGGGCTTCTCAATAAGTAAACGGGTATCCGCTGCACTATAGGGTTCAGATTCACATGCATTAAGTATCACCGTATGGATCGTTTTGTTACTTGGTTGTGATAATTTCAGGTGTGTAGGTGTTCCTTCTCCGCTCATTCCGGCAATGCCGCACTGCTGAATCTTCTGTATCAGCTCCTGAGATGCAGCTTCCTGCCATGGACGATCGTAGGGTTGAGTATACGCCTTATCATCTTTGAAATTGTTCTCTATCTCAATCGCAAGAACCTGCCTGCCATTGGGGTGAGGAAATAATCCTATCGACAGAACTTCACCCGACACCGATGCATGTACCGCAAGTGAGTTATGCTCGGATGGTTCACCGATCAATTGTCCTATTGAGACCGGATCATTGCGTTTGACCGTAGGGTGTGCAGTCGCACCGTTATGTTGAAGCAGGGGAATAATGACTCGCGATGGGGCAGGAAAAAGTTCTATTGCAGTTTGTGAAATCTGCTCTTTATTACGTGGTATGGTAATACCACCCTTGAATGATAATAGCTTCGACAATGAAAGCTCCAGGTTATCTTGAACGCAATTTTAGTATATGTACGTTCTAAATTACTTTATAAATAAAACTGTTAAACAGCATGTTGCCATAGAACAGCATTCATTACCAACTGTAAAATCTATTATTCAGCATCAAGGTACAGTATTGAACCTGTCTGCTGTTTGTATTCATAGAAATATCGTTGCTGATACCGTTTTGTTGTCAAGTAACCCTGAACTAAAGTATTACCCGTTGATCACCAGCACTGAAATCTACAAATAGCCGTGCAATCAGTCAAGTACTACGATATATTGTAGGAAAAAAGTTCAGTTTATTTCTGCTCCGGGTAAAAAACACCCATTTTAAGTAACTATTACAATTTGCATATCTATAGTATGATACTTTCAGTCCTGGTGCCATATAAAAATGAGGATCCGGGACAGTCTCACTCCAGCCCTCCTTTTCCACAAGTGCAGAGGGAGTGTAAGAGTGTTACAGTAGTCCGCGAAAGGTCAATTCTTTATCCCCTCTACAATTTCTATTGAAGAGGGGCCAGGGGTGAGGTAATATTCTTATCATTATTGTACAAACGCCCATCCCATATCAGCAACAATTATTTTTCGGAATTACTGCAAATGATCAACAGATTAACCGGGAGTGAATGCGTTGGGTGAGATTTCCAAACCATTATCAGTAAAATATTTTGCTGCGGTGATGTATCAGGAGACATTTCCGATAGAGCCGTTACTTTCGCGTCTTGACGCAAAATTCGGGAAGAGGGAGGCTGTGTATGGCCCGATTGATTTTTCCTGGTCAGAGTATTACGCTTCTGAAATGGGTGATACACTTAAAAAAATGTATATATGCTATGAGGATTTCGCCGATCGTGATGCGTTGCCGTTGGTAAAAATTTTTACCAATGCCATCGAGGATGAATATGCTGTTGATAATAAAAGAGTAGTAAATATTGATCCCGGGTATATCGCCCGTGATAAGGTTGTGCTTGCAACCACTAAAGATTTTTATCATCGACTGTATTTACATGACGGGATATTCGGAGAGGTAACACTGCATTATAAACGCGGGCAATATCGTTTCTTTTCCTGGACCTACCCTGATTATCGTCAGAAAGAGGTGTATGCGCTTTTTGAGAAGGCACGGGCTTCGCTTGTAAAACATCTGCGTGACGGTGGTGACGAATAAACAGTGGGGGGATAGCCGGGACATGGTACGGGATGGTCACGACCGTCCCGATATAACGCATATTTATTTATTCAGGGCGGCTTTCAATTCATTCTGGGTCTTGACTATTGTCATGAACAGGTCGAATCCGCTGATCACCATGACTTCAAGCACGCTCGAATGAGGATTGAAAAGGATAAGCTTACCGTTTTGTTCTGTGATTTTGCTGTGGGTTTTAGCAAACAAACCAAGCCCCGCGCTGTTGATAAAGCTCAGGCGGTCAATATCAAAGACAATATTGGTAATTTTCTGATTCAGGTATTTCTCCACTGCTTCATCAACGGCCATAAGATCATCTTTCTGCCAAAGCTGACCAATCAGTGAAATGTATCCTGTATTTTCAGATGTGTTGCATGAAATTTCCATGTTTATTTCCCGCCGTGATATTTTCTGCCAAGGATGCGATTACCTTTTGTATTAAACAGAACTTCATCAAAGTAATGACGCATGAGAAATACCCCTCTGCCATGATCTTTCATCCGGTTCTCGGTACTGAGGGGATCCGGTAAATTATTGTAATCAAATCCATCACCTTCATCAATAACACTCATTGATGCAGATACTGGTGTGACCTTATAAAATACAACAGCTTTTTTTGATGGATCATTTTTATTGCCATGTAAAATAGCATTTGTAATCATTTCGAAGATACAAATTTTATATTGCTTAATTGTTTTGTCACCATAGCCGCATTTGTCGAGTTCACGAAGAATGATACTGCAAATTTTCTCAATTTCATTTAATGATGATACCAGCAGGATGTTAGGCTCGTCCTCGGGGGTAAAACCGGAATCGGTAAGAAGGTAGGTTGAGTCCTGAATTTCAACACAGAGCAGTGTAAAATCATCCCTGAGTGGTGTTCCCTGACGAAACGCTTCCTGGTCTTCAACTAATTTGTCAAGTAGTATTTTTATGTCGTAAGAACCATTTCTGATAAATGCATCACGCAATCGTTCGGCACCATACAATTTACCATCCTCGCTGCAGCCTTCTGTCAAGCCGTCTGTATAAAAAAGAATTTTATCATCAGGGGCAAGCTGTACTTCGCTATTCCAGTATTCTGCAATGTTAAGCAGTGCTGAATGTCCAATAAAAAAGCCTTTTGAATCAAGTTTTGTAACCGATGATGTCTGTGTGTTGAACACCAGTGGCGGTACATGACCCGCACGGGAGTAGGTCATCAAATTTTTGACAGGATCAATAACGCCAAGAAATGCTGTCAGATACTGTTCTGTTTTAATAAAGTTGCAAAGTTGTTTGTTGACTTCTCTGAATACTTCGGCAGGCGAATCTGATTTTTCAATTGCGTTTGCAAAGAGCATCTTTGCCATGGCCGTAATGAGTGCCGCCGGTATACCATGCCCCGAGACATCAAGGATGAGGATTGCGATTTTCTGGCGGGGTGTGATTATTATATCGTAAAGATCACCGCCAACTTTACCTGCGGGAATATAAATCGCAGTTGCACGAAGGTTGACAGCTTCAGGAAGCTCTTTAGGCATAAGCCCTTCCTGGATTCGTTTGGCAGTCTCCATCTCATCATCAAGTTCAGAGTGAATCCGTCCGAGTTTATAGGTGAGTTCTGTGACTGTCCGTGACCGAACCTCCAGCATTTTCTCTGTTTTTTTACTTGTCTCAAGCAGTGCGGTATAGTTATCACGATACCGTTTACAGCTTGAAAGAAGCGAGTAAATCCGCTGTTTATAGGTTTGTATTCGGTCTTTATTTAAAGTCATATATCTTACCTGAACGAGTCAAAGGGTATTATTTTACCGCCTTTAAGCTTGTTCTTATTGCGTTTTGATGCTTCCTTCAGCAACTCTTTTTCCTTTTTTGTCAACGAATCCATTCCTTCATGGGAAATTTTTGCAAGTATTGGATCAATAACCGTTTCGAAAAAATCATTATCATCATCTTTGACAACAGCATTTTCAACTTCTTTGCGTTTTTTTTCCCCTTTATCCATTACCAGCGATTCGTAACGTCTTAAAATCATAGGATACAATTTTATGTAAAAGAATGCTACTAAAATTCCTCCCAGGTGCGTCAAATGTGCAACAATCCCTTTTGACGAAAGGGTGCCAAATAACGATATAAGCGCAGCACCAATCACGACAACCCTGATATTTACAGGAAGTATAAAGAATAAGAGTACCTGACGGTTGGGGAAGTAGAGCGAATATGCAGTCATTACTCCAAGTACAGCTCCGGATGCGCCGATAACAGGAATTGTACTGAAGACAGGATTAAAGAGATGTAGTAAGCTGAATAATCCTGAGCCGCATCCACAGATAAAGTAAAAGATCAGAAATCGTTTTTCACCCCATAACTGCTCAAGTTCCAGTCCGAACATCCAGAGCATAAGCATGTTG
The DNA here is from genome assembly GCA_964390065.1 of uncultured Fibrobacter sp. Taxonomy (GTDB): domain Bacteria; phylum Fibrobacterota; class Chitinivibrionia; order Chitinivibrionales; family Chitinispirillaceae; genus JAAZBG01. The sequence continues at coordinate 5,993 of CAYMGX010000056.1, forward strand.
AACAGCAGATGAAATGGCATTGATGGATCATGAAGGAATATATAGGTGAATAGACGCCAAAGTTCAAAATGAGCAAATGTACGGTTCGGAGTCAATGCGCCAAATTCCAGAAGGTATTGGCCAGTGAATGGTAAAATCTGAAGGAAATAGACGCCGATCGTGGCAATTAAAATTCCTTTGATTGCGTTTGGCAGGAGATTGCTGTTAAAGTGCATAATAGACTATCGATCTGATAAGTTAATGGTTCTGGATTATCGAAAACAGTTTTACATTCGCAACATTTATTATAGATTCCGCAAAGTCATAGTTTAAAAGTAATAACTGTCAAGTATATCGTTATATTGAAAAGTGCAGAGTACCACCGAAGATTCTGCGTTATATCACCAGTGTACCAGATGTCATAGTAATAATGTCAACAATTACTGTGAAGCCGTAATTACCGTATTTTTGAAAAAACTGACCATTGTATCACCAAACGTGCGAATATCGAAAGGCTGGTTACCCGGTGTTAATGAATATGCAGTATCGGTACGGCGCATCTTTCGTGATTCGTAAAGCAATATGCCATCTGGATTCAATCTGCTGCAGAGTGCGGGAACCACACTTTTCAAGTCCTGATCATCATAGGGCGGATCGAAAAAAATCAGGTCATAGGTACCGGTGGTTTTTTCGAGAAAATAATGCACATGGTTATTGATGACCGTGCACTTGCTCTGGATGTCAAGCTCTGCTGCATTTTTCAATATGGCAGTTGCACGCATACGATCCCGCTCAATAAAATCAGTATGTACTGCACCACGGCTGATCATTTCAAAACCGAAGGCTCCGCTTCCGGCACAAATATCAGCAACCCGTGCATTGTCAAGATACGGTTCGATTATTTGTGAAAGCGATTCACGAGTCCGCTCAGACGTTGGCCTGAAATCACCTTTATCTGAAACGTTAATAAACCGTCCCTTCAATAATCCGGAAATGATCCGCAGTTTCATGAAGAGCCTATTCTTTTACTGTAAAAATACAATCTGCCACTACAGACACCTTATTGCCGCGGATTGCCTTTATGTGTATTGTACGAAATGCGCAGGGGAATTTTCCTGTGTATAATTCCTTGATAAATTGTACAAAATCCCGATATGTTGATGTACATTCCCAGTGGTATTCAAAGCGTTGAAAATCGCGTATTTTGTTGACGCGCTGCGAAACAGGACCAGTTGTGCTGACAATATGATAGTCTGATGCAAGTTTCTTGAACTCCTTGATTTTTGCCGCCATGTCATCACGCTTGAACAGATGGTCAATGGGCTGATAGGGATTTGCAAGATCAACACCAAAGGATGGTTTGCAGGTGATAACGAAACGATAGCTTTGCGTCCCGTTTTCCTTTATGCTTGAATAGGGTTGAGGCAACAAGCCGAAATTGTCTTTCAGTCGTGCAAATGTCTGGGTAATCAGTGATGAGTTGCTGCTTATTCCAACACTATACATTGTAAGAAAATTATCTATTTCAAGTGCTTTAAATCCTATTCCTGCCGGAATAATTCTGCTCAGTGAATCAAATATATTGTATGCAAAGAGCACTTCATAATTGATTTTCTCTGCAAATGACATCTCGTCGTAGGAGAGATTGATAAATCCTTTGCGCTTGTTTGACTCACGCTCGCTATTTACTTCCTTTACAACTTCTTCAATCATGTTTGGTTTAACATGTGTTGATGGCTTGAATTCGGTTTTCTGGACTACTTGCGGCAATGGCTTCGGTTGCGGTTTTTTATTTACCTGAAGATAATAATGAACGCCACCTCCGGCAGCTAGCAGAAGAACAAGAACCCCAGCAACAGCAGGAATCCATTTCGGAATTCCGGCAGACTGTTTTCCACCCTTTTTCCGGGCCTGGTTTTTTAATAAATTAATACGAATCATTGTTGTTACATTTTCCCGCGATAAGCAAGTCCCACTGCAACTGCAAGCTGTGTCTTAACTGCCTGCAACTGATTTTCATCAACACCAATTCTGCATCCCACATTTCTGAACGGATCCAGTAGTTCACCATTACCGAGCTTACTTATAAGAACCTCACTATGCTGCTCATGTGCGTACATTGATCCTGTAAGATATATCCCAACCGGATTGCCCTCAAGAATTGAATAGTTGATTGAAAGTAATTTATCAAGTTCAATCCGTGCACGTTCGGAAAAAGAATAGGGATCTGAAATATTTGTATCGTGAATAAAGCATTCGAAATCGACAAACTCACCATTTTTACAAAGAATAATCTTTGTTTTATCGCTTTCGGAATGTATGATAACTGATGGAAACTCCAGTTTGTCCTGATAATTTGCTTCAAATACATTTACAAGTCCAAAAATATCAAGATCGATTACTACCGGGTTAAGCTTGACTTTCCTGAGTGCATTACTAATTCCTGCAACGGTTTCCTGACGGTATGCAACGGCTAAAAAGTCTTTGAGCTTGGGAGCTTTCTGCCTGTTTTCCTGAAAGTCAAAAACGTACTCATCAATGTTGCTGACAAGATTCTGACCGAGTTCCCACTTCAATGTTTCTTCAGGTGTGGTATCATCAATGTCGATCTGAAGATGCTTTACTGCGGCATATTCGGACGGCAATGCACAGACAATATCCGCACTTGTAAATTTGAATTTACTTCGCAATTCCTTGAGGTCATCAGTGATCTGTTCACCCAGATCAGTGCCTGGATTGATTGAGGCCGGCTGTATCGCCACAAGCAGGACTGCGTTTTCTTCCGGAGAATACTGGGCAACGCTCATGTATTCGCTCTGAATATCCAGCCCGCTGATAGTTTTAGTGGTGTTTTTCATATTGTCTTATTGCCCGAAATTAAACCTTGTTGTACATATTTAGTAACTCCGGTCTATTATGTATCGGTAAATATAAATATTAACAGACCTGAATTTGTGATATAAACCTTAAAAATACAATACAGTAGCGATAATATGCAAAATCAAGTTTTATTATATAATATTGTAATGGTCAGGACAAATAAATTGATGTTTTCCGGTTGTTTTTTTACCACTTTTTAATTACCTGGTATTAAATGATCGCAATATATCAAGAAATGCATCAACAATTTCAGGATCAAACTGGTGACCCCGCTCCTTTTCAAGAATGCTGAAAGCAATATCCTGAGAGAGTGCCTTTCTGTAAGGACGGTTTGATGTCATTGCTTCGTACGCATCAGCGACACTGAGAATACGTGCTCCATAGGGGATGTCATTTTTGCTGATACCAGCCGGGTACCCCTCACCGTTAAAGAATTCATGATGATGCAGCACCAGTGGAACCAGGGATTTAAGAAACGGTACATCTGCAATGATATTTGCTCCGAGTTCCGGGTGGCGTTTGATTTCATTAAATTCCTGAAGTGTCAGCTTGTTTGCTTTGTTAAGTATAATTTCGCTGATACCGATTTTTCCGATATCGTGCAGTAAACCTGCATATTTGACCTGCTCGAGTTCGTGGTCGGGAAGCCCAAGATGTTTTGCGATAATAACGGTATATTTCATGACATTTTCAGAATGGCCATGGGTATAACGATCTTTTGCCTCAACAGCAAGTGCAAATGCCCTGATTGTCTTGAGATAATTATCCCGGATATTACTATACAAACGCACATTCTCTATTGCAATACTCGCTTGTGAAGCCAAAACATTGGTAATTTCGAGATCAAGATCCGAAAATGACGGTTTCCCGAGTCTGCGGACAAGATGCAGCACACCAAGAATCGCTGATGGTGTCTTTAGCGGAAAGGAAATAAACGATTGCAGATCCGCCGGGACCGGTAGCAGTTCATCAGGGAGATCAGAAATTCCCTGTTCGAGAAGAATAGGCTCTCCTTTATTAACGACATACTTTGATGACTGCAGGAACGTTTTTTTAAGAAAATACTCCTTCGAGTAGTCTTTACCGAATGTATCGGTTATGGCAAGCTTTCCACTTGGATCAATAAACATCAGTGCACTGCCATCAGCTTTTACCATCTTTGTCGAAAAGTGGATGAATTTTGCGTTCAGGTCAGCAATATCAAGCGTTGATGAAAGTACTTTGGTGATTTCATGAAGCGAGACAAGCTTGGAGAATAAAACATTATCCTCCTCAAGCTTCCGGTTCAGCAGTGCCCGTTTGATCTTCTCACTGATCTCTTCAAGATGAAACGGTTTTGTCAGATAATCATAAGCCCCCAGCTTTAATGCCTCAATCGCAGTATCAAGCGTTGGAAAACCTGTTGTCAGAAGGACTGGTGTTAACGGGTATATCTCCTTGATATACTTCAAAAAATCAACGCCGCTCATTCCGGGCATTTTTATATCTGATATGACAAGGTTAACACGGTTGTTCTTAATAAACTCAAGCGCTTCTTCACCGCTTGATGCAGTCGTGACATTGTATCCTTTTTTCCTTAAATACTGACCAAGCAGTTCACAAATAGATGATTCATCATCTACTATAAGTATGTGCATTACTTCAGTGCTTATAATGTCCATTAGCAACTACACGCCTGAAAAGTTCAAGATCATTCTGTGTGTCTATTCCTATTGAGTCAAAATCTCTTACCAAACATTTGATCGTCATCCCATACTCAAGCGCCCTGAGCTGCTCAAGACTCTCTGCTTTTTCCAGCTCTCCTTGAGGAAAACTGCAAAACTTTTCGAGACTCTCCGATGAAAATCCATAAATCCCCTTGTGTCTGAGTAGTGTTGCCCCAACGGCATCCCTGTCATAAGGAATTCCGGATCGTGAAAAATAAAGAGCATTTTGAAATCTATCCAATACAACTTTAACCACATTATGGTTATTACTTTCTTCAATTGTAGCATGTGAGGCAATAGTAAGCAAGGAATTGTCATTTAATTTTTTAACTTCGGATGAAAAATCAGTTAAAATCTCTACCGGTACATCCGGTTCATCACCCTGAAGGTTGACAACAAAATCACACGGTATCTTCTGTACCACCTCAAAAACGCGATCGGTACCCCGTGGATGATCCGGTGAGGTCATGATAACATCACCATGTGCATCTTTCACTGCAGAAAAAATTGCATCATGATCTGTTGCAACAACAACCCTGTCGAATGCACCTGATGCAACCGCACGCTCGTACACCCACATGATCAGCGGTTTCCCGTCAATTTCACACAGCGGTTTGGCCGCAAGACGTGTTGATGCATACCGGGCAGGAATAACACAAAGTGTCTCTGGCATATATATCCTTTACAAATTACAGATTGACCCCGTCGGTGCCGCTTCAGTCGAGGTTTGCAAACTTCGCCATCAGTTTCAAACGCTGGCCATTGTTGAACAGTACAGTGAGCCGCATATCATCACCAAAGCCGCTGATACTGAGAATACGCCCCCGGCCATACGTTTTATGACGAATATACTGACCCATTCTGAATTGAACGCTGTCCTGTGAAAAGTCATCATAGTGTTTCGGCTCAGAAAAATCCTTATCCGGTTCCCGCTGAGTATAGCGTTCTGATGGCAGGCCGGAATACGCTGATCCGGTGTTTACCTGACGCTGTGATGGCGAAATACGCGGCGGGAATACCTTCGCCTGAGAGAATGATGACATGGTTGATGATTGACGACCGATACTTGATCCTGGACGCAGTTGTGCCGTAGCTCCCTGAGGTTTCTGCAAAGGAGGTTTTGTTTGTACAGTCTGTACAGAAGCAAATGTGCTGCTTGCATCAACAGGGGAGAACAGGTTTGGTGGTATGTCAAGAAGAAACCGCGACTGGATACTTGGCATTATCTCACCAAAACGCCATCGGCAAAGTGCAAAAGAACACTGAAGCATCTCCATTGCACGTGTTGACCCTACATAAAGAAGACGTCGTTCCTCCTCGATCTGCAATGGATCATCGAGGTTCATTTTTGATGGCAGGATACCATCCTCGACACCGACAAGATATACATGTTTGAACTCGAGGCCTTTTGCACAATGAAGCGTCATCAGGTTGACAGCACTTTCCTTTTGATCCCAGTTGTCAATATCACTGACAAGCGTTACCTCTTCAAGAAATTCCGCAAGACCCCGCTCCGGATTATCCTGATGCCAGATTGCGATCAGATTGAGCAGTTCATTGATGTTTTCAATTCGTCCCTGCGACTCCTCTGTGGCTTCTTCGGAGAGGACATCCATGTAACGGCTCAGCTTTAACAGCTCACCAAGAATATGATGCGGCGGTTCTTTGTGCTGATGCATATCCATTACGAGCTCGTAAAGCTCTTTCAGCTCGGTATAACCCTTGACTGCACGGCTTCCCAATGATGGAATATCGCAGACAAGAAGCGCCTGAAGTTCAGAGTAACCCCGTCCCGACGCATCAAGCTGCAGTGCCTCACGGGATTTCTCACCAAGGCCGCGTGATGGTACGTTGCATATCCTGTCAAACGAGATATTGTCTTTGGGATTTACAATAAGGCGCAGATATGCGATACAGTCTTTGATTTCAGCGCGATCATAAAACGACATACCGCCCACAAGCACATAGGGTATTTTACGTTTTCGTAAAGCATCCTCGAATGCGCGAGACTGAGCATTGGTTCTGAAAAGAATTGCTATATCACTGCCTTTTATTTTACTGTTTGCGATTGTCTGAGCAATACGGTCAGCAACGTTTTCGGCTTCCTGACGGTCATCACGGTATTTTATAATTGTCACCGGAGCTCCACCCTTTGTATCAGTCCAGAGCTGTTTATGGGCCCTTTCGCAGTTTGATGCTATTGCTGCGTTGGCAAAATTGAGGATGTTTCCGGTTGAGCGGTAATTCTGCTCAAGCTTGAATGTTTTAGTATTTGTAAATTGATTTTCAAATGATAAAATATTCCTGACCTGTGCACCGCGCCATCCATAGATGCTCTGATCATCATCACCTACTGCAAAAATTTTCCCATGCGTAACTGACAATAGTTTAATTATCTGGAACTGCGCGTTATTGGTATCCTGGTATTCATCCACAAGGATATACCTGAATCTGTTTCTGTAATGCTCAAGTACATCAGGAAAACCCAGAAAGAGCAGCACCGTATTGAACAGAAGATCATCAAAGTCCATTGCCTGCTGTTCCTTGAGCGCTTTTTGGTATGACTTGTAAACCTTCAGTATTTCCTGTTCGTAATAACTTTTTGCAGACTTCTCAAGTTCCTGCGGAGTGATACAGGCGTTTTTATACCTTGATATTGTGTGCAATACTGATTTCGGTGCCATCGTGCGGTCGTCAATGTCGAGCTTTTTCAGTATTTTTTTGATGAGAGAACTTTGATCATTGCTGTCGAATATTGTAAAGGATGAATCATACCCCAGCGATTTTCCATCACGCCGCAGTATTCGTGCACACATTGAGTGGAACGTACCTATCCAGAGACCATCAACGGGCATACCGATAAGGCTTTCGACCCGTGAACGCATCTCTTTTGCTGCTTTGTTGGTAAATGTCGCCGCGAAAATCTGACCTGGATAGAGTCCGTTTTCAATGAGGTAGGCGATTTTTGCAGTGAGGACCCGGGTTTTTCCCGTACCTGCTCCTGCGAACACCAATTGCGGACCTTTGTCGTAGATAATCGCATCTTTTTGAACTGTATTCAACACCATTCTGTCAATAACAGAATTCTTTCTAAACGTCATTCTGCGTAGCCCCAAGTACCTGTTCTATTGTGGTAAGGCCATCAAGTGCTTTCCGCAGTCCATCCCGACGAAGACTGTCGAAGTTCCCGCGTTTAAGAAGATAAGCCTTAATCTGCTCCGATGGCTGCCGGGCTATGACCATTTTTGTTACTTCCGGATCAGGAAGCAACAATTCATACAGACCAAGTCGCCCTTTGTAGCCAGTCTTATTACAGAATTTACATCCTGCGCCCCGAAAAAGCTGTACTCCCGGACGAAGACCGACTTTTGCAAGGAATTCAGGATCGGGACTGTAGGGTTCCTTACATCTGGAGCATATTTTGCGGACCAGGCGCTGAGCAAGAATTCCTATTACCGTTGAAGTAATGAGAAACGGCTCAACACCCATGTCCAAAAGACGTGTATAAGCACTGGGTGAATCATTGGTATGCAGGGTAGAAAAAACAAGGTGACCGGTAAGTGCTGCCTGAATTGCCATCTGGCATGTTTCAGAATCGCGCATTTCACCGATCATGATCACATCGGGGTCCTGACGTAAAATAGAGCGCATTCCATCGGCAAATGAAAATCCGGCCTTAGGGTTGATTTGACCCTGCGAGATACCATCAACCTGTAATTCCACCGGGTCTTCCATTGTAACGATATTCATTGCAATGTCGTAAATCCGCTGCAAAGACGAGTATAATGTCGAACTTTTACCGCTTCCTGTTGGACCTGTCACCAGAATAATGCCATCAGGTTTATTGATGATTTCATCGAATTGTTCGACAATTTTAGGTGAAAATCCAAGCTGTTCAAGTGAAAGTTGCTTGGATTCCGGATCAAGAATACGCATAACAATTTTTTCGTTAACACCCCTGTGACGGGTCATAACGGGGAAGCAACTGACACGCAGGTCGATCTCACGGTTATCGATGCGTATTTGAAAACGGCCATCCTGAGGCCTGCGTTTTTCGGCAATATCCATTCCGGACATGATTTTAATGCGTGATGTAATTTGTGCGCGCAGCTGAAGCGGAATCGGGTTTTTCTCTTTCAGCTCGCCATCAACTCTGAACCGTAGACGCACATATTTCTCCATCGGTTCCATATGGATATCGGATGCACCTTCCTGTATTGCCTGCTGGATGATCAGGTTTGCAAGCTTGACAACCTGGGCCCCTTCCTCGTCGGTGATTTTCTCTGCAGCTTCCTCTTCCTGCTTGACAAAATCAATTTCCTCAGGCTGGGTATTGCTCAGAATTTTAGTCATGTCGTCAAGACCTGACGAATAGTTCTTGTCAATAGCAGTAAGAATGCTTTTTTCCGTTGCAATGACAGCTTCAATCTCTTTGCCTGTTTTAAACTTCAAATGGTCAATTGTACGCAGATTTGATGGATCTGCCATTGCGAAGGTAACCATGCCTTCCTGCTCATAAAGCGGGATAACCTTGTATTTACGGGCCATTTCTTCAGGAATGATACGCAGTAATTCTCTTGAGAATGCAAAGTTTTCAAGGACTACATGTGTTACATCAAGCTGTGCACTCAATACGTCAAGCAGCTTTGATTCCGAAAGAAAACCGAGTTTGGTAAGACATTTGCCAAGTTGTAAACCACACTTTTTTTGTTCGTCAAGGCCGGCTTTGAGCTGTTCTTCAGTGATCAAACCCTGTTCAATTAATATATCACCGATACGTTTTTTCTGATCAAGCTGAATCTGTTGTCCAAGTACTGATGTGAGGTCATCATCTTTGATAAATTTGTTTTTGACAAGAATTGTGCCAAGACTGATGCCTGTTAGTTTATGTTCCCTGAGAGCAAACAGAAGCTGCTCTTCAGTGATAAGACCCTGCGCGATAAGAATCTCTCCAAGTTTTTTTCTTCTTTTTGCAAGCATCATACAACCTTGTCTGAAAAACTTTTACACCGTAATACTATAAATGATTCCAACCCTTTGTATGAACCTCTGTTAATAAGTAACCATCATGATACCAGAGGCCCTTTCGTTCCTTTGTGAATGTTCCAATACAACTGCACCGGCGGGCTGTGTCACCGGGTATTGAACCAGGATTAAAACTGTCTGACGAAGCAAACAGGAGTTCATATTCTTCACCTCCCTGTATCACCCATTCAAACGGATTTGAATCCAGAATTTCTCCTAATTGTATCATTAATGGAGAGATATGTGAAGAGTCGAATTTAAGAATTACACCAAGCCCGCTTTCATGCCCCATCGTGCGTGCATCTTTGGCAATTCCGTCCGAGAGATCCATCATGGCGTGAATCGCCATGTTCTCACGCAATGCAAGGCCAAGACCAATCTGTGGTTCCGGCCGTACATGCGAATCAACCAACGATTTGAATTTGTCCGGTGTATGTGTTCGCCCCCATTTTTCCAGACACTGCAATCCCGCAAGACTCTTTCCTGTTTCACCGCTAACCCATAAAAAATCACCGGCCTGAGCACCTGATCGCCTGAGAGTCCTGCTGTGTGATGGTACATGGCCAAGCAGGGTGATACCGATAATCCAGGAGCTGCCACATGAAAGATCTCCTCCGATGACCGGAAAATCCCATCGAACACAGGCGTCGTTAAACCCCTGGTATAATTGAATAACATGCTCCTGTAACGCTGGATCATTTTTAGGAAATACAAGCTGGATGAGGGCACTTTCCGGAGATGCACCCATGGAGGCACAGTCGCTCAGATTTGTGACCATTGCCTTGTAACCGATCTCCCTGAATGTCATCCACTCGGTTTTGAAATGAACATCCTGTACACAAAGATCGGCGGTTAAAATAATCTGGTCACTGTTATTACCCCTGCGTACTGCTGCGTCATCACCGATCTCAATGTCATACCGTGGTGAGTGGACCTTGAGTAACGATTTCAATTCAGTGATGAGTTTATGTTCTGTTGAAGGATTGTTCATTGAAGTTCCTTATTGAACGATCACATTTCCCTGTGCAGTAAACCCGTCAGCGGTAACAGAGTAGACGTAGGTTCCCTTGCTCCAGGTTCTGCTGTCAAGTGTAATAAACTGCGGACCTGCCGACATTGTCTTTTTGTCAATTGTTGCAACGACCTTACCTGCCAGAGTGCTGACTTTAAGTGTTACGCAATCTGCTGTTGGCAGAGTAAACGCAACAATTGCCTTTCCACTGGTAATACACATACTGCTGACAGCTGAAGAGACTATTGCCATTGCGGGCGATTTCACAGCAACCACCGGTGGTTTGAAAAGTTCAGGATCGATCGACTCACCCAGTGCTTTATACCCTGCAGCACTTGGGTGGAGCCCGTCGTTATTATATTGCTGTTGCAGGCGGGATGGGTCGCCCGGGTTTTGCAGTACCTTGTCAAAATCGAGCACCCCGTCAAGTGACTTGTCGGTTCTGATCCAGCTATTGACATCTTTTCTTGTTTGCTCATGCGCTGCAGAATAGTAACTGTTGCCATTGAAAGGAGTAATGGTTGCTCCGTATATTTTGATGCTTGCGTCTTTTGCACGTGTGGCACTTACCATTTTTTTAAGTCCGTTGATGATATTGGTTGCCGAAACATTGCTCCCGATATCATTGACCCCGTAAAATATTACTACCCATCTAACACCAGCCTGTTCGAGAATGTCATGTTCAAAACGGTCTACACCACTCGCCGCACCATTAGCAGCTCCGGTTATAAGTGTGGCCCCAATACCGAGATTGAGTACACCCACCTGTTTTGTTGCATCATTTGCGAGAAGTTTTTGAGAGAAAAAATCGGTCCATTTGTTAGGCGGACCGTCATGCACACCATAGCCATCGGTGATAGAGTTGCCGATCACCGCAACTGCAGCTGCAGTTTTTGGGGCAAGGACATCGACGGCACTGATGGTATACCAGCTTTCCTTGATTGATGCACCAGCGAAGTCTGCCGCAGTCGTTTTATCACCGGCGACGATGTAGGAATTTGTACGTGAACCATAATGGAAGGTCATGTTTGGAGAACTTTTACATTGTCCATAATAGGTGGTGATTGCCAGAAGCATTCCAGGCTGCAGGTCGAATCCAACCGGGTCTGAGTAGACTTCGCCTTTAGCGTTAATGGTGACATTTGGTTTCCCGTCGAACTGAAGTTCCTTAAGGGTGGAGGTGGTTATAGCACTTTTAGCAGCATTTGGAGAAACCGCAATGGTGACTTTATTCAGTGTTATTGCTTCATTGAAGGTATAGTTCGAGAACTTTATCCTTAGTGTATCACTTCCGATTGAAACACGGATAATCTGCCGGAGGGTATTATTTGAAAGTGCCATTGGTGGTTGGTGTTCACTGCCTGCTGTGTAGGGGGCAGCAGCCCAGGTTCCTACCCAATGCTTTGATGTTACGTTGGATTGTGCTGACAGCGAAACTATGCCGGCACTGACAAGTAATGTCATTACTGCAGACAATAGGACGTTTTTGCGGGGTTTAGGGGGAGTTTTTTTGAGCACTGAGGTTCTCAGTAGATTCGTTTGCATTTGTTCGGCCTATTAGTTGAGGTTGATTAACATGATTTATTAAGCTGATAACTCTGCGGCCCCCTTTCGCAGATAACGTCATCACTTAATGACGCATAGCCTCTAATATATGTGCAAATATAAATAAAAAAAAGTCTGTTCATTCAATTTCCTGTTGAGAAAATTGAGCGGTTTACATATCGACCTTATATGAATAGGAGTAGTTTTTTATTAAGCGTGGTTGATAAATTCCGCGATTAAGCTTGCGCACTGCAACACCATCCAATTTGATGATTAAAAATTCATTACAATTGAGACGAATATAAATGTTATGGCACAAATTATATTAAACCGGTTTTTTACATCATCACATTTTTGACTATTATGTGATGGTGGTGTCGGAATATATTACCGGAATAAAGTATACGATTAATGTGTTATTTTAGTAGGACCACCTGATATTCCAACAGATTAGTGCCACCCGGTGACGCCAGAACGGTGGTAAGAATATCAGACTAACATTTTTACAGGAGTAATAAATAGATGTTTTTTCCAATAACAATGAAAGCCCCCCGAACCAGTATCGCTGCGGTGGGCAGTGCGCTTGTTGATATGTGTTTGCTCGAGGATGATGCATTCCTGGCATCAACAGGGGCAGCTAAAGGTGGCATGAGTCTTACCGACGCTGCTGTTATAAAAAGCTATCTTGATAAATCATCAAAAAAGGCTGCAATTGTTCCAGGTGGATCAGCATGCAATACCATTCTTGGTATCGGAAAACTTGGGGCTGATGCTCAATTTGTTGGTAAACGGGGCAATGACGCACTCGGAGATCTCTTTGAAGCAGGTCTGAATGCGCATAATGTAAAGCCGGTTCTTTTCAGATCCGATACACCTACAGGACACGTTCTGTCGGTAATCACTCCTGATGCTCAGCGAACTATGTTTAGCTATCTGGGTGCATCAGCGGAAACTAATCCTGATGAAATCACCAGCAAACTGTTTGAAAATACAGCACTCGTACATCTTGAGGGGTATCTGCTTTTTAATGAAAAGCTCATGATGTCGGTGTTGAAAGCGGTCAAGGGTGCAGGAGCTCTTGTTTCACTGGATCTTGCAAGTTTCACCGTTGTCGAGGCGGCAAAAAAACTGATTGAGGATATTTGTAAAGAATATGTTGATATCGTGATTGCCAATGAGGATGAAGCACGGGTATTTACGGGTATTTCAGATGAAGACAAGGCACTTGAGGCACTTGCGAAAAAATCACCACTTGCAGTGCTTAAAGTCGGGAAACGGGGCAGTTATGTGGCTCATGACGGAAAAAAATATGTGGTAAAACCGGTTGGTACAGAAAAACCGGTTGATACGACAGGTGCTGGTGATTTATGGGCTGCGGGTTTTCTGTACGGATTGACGCATGGTATGTCTGTTGAGAAAAGCGGATTGCTTGGTTCTGCATGTGGTTATGAGGTATGTCAGGTCGTGGGTGCAAGTATTCCCGAGACAGGATGGGAGAGAATAAAGCAGTTTCTATAAGATTTCTCTTGCATTTGTGATGGAAAAAGAGTATTTACATTATTGTTAGGTTCTAATTGTAAGGCTTTATATATTCCTCACAATTTGCACTGCATCTGCAACGTTTTTTCATGGAGGTTCTTTGTGGCCAGTAAGTTGTATGTCGGAAATCTCCCTTTTAATTGCACTGAAGATCAGATCAGGGAGTTCTTCTCACAGGCTGGTGATGTCAGCTCGGTAAAGATTATCACCGATAGAGAGACCGGAAAATCGCGCGGTTTCTGCTTTGTTGAGATGGAAGATGCGACCAACGCAATTAACGATCTTAATGGTAAAGATTTCAATGGAAGGAATATTACCGTAAGTGAAGCTCGCGAACGTGAGCAGCGTTCTGGTGGCGGTGGTGGTGGCTACAGAGGCGGTGGTGGTGGTGGTGGTGGTTTCAAGCGCAGATCAGGTCCTCCACAACAGTACTAAGATTACTATTTAGTTTTTAATACTGCAAAAGGCGCATAATTATGCGCCTTTTGTGTTTTCAGGAACAGAGGTTTGGCGGCTTTGTGCCAGGGTGGGGCCGCTCAATAGGTACAGTTGCAACATGTTAAGGTTAAGTTAATGATATTGACATACGCGGTTTGTCCGGTTTTACGAACACAGTGATGTATGCGTATGTTGACAGACTATTGTCATGGATGCACTAACAACGGTAAAATTCACACTTAGAATAGTATGATACAATCAGATAACGAAAATTATAAAAATCAGACACCGCTTGGTTTCATGCTTTCACATCTCCGTAAACATTGGCTATCATTAACGGCCGGTTTTCTGGTCCTGATTGCAGTTGATGGTATTCAACTGATTATTCCCGGAATAATCAGGCACATTCTTGATGTCATAGCGGATGAAACATTTACACAGGAAACCATTGTCAGGAGTGCGCTGACAATTTTCGGATTGGCTTTTCTGATGCTGATTCTGAGGTTTTTCTGGCGCTACCTTATTGTCAGGCCATCACGTATTATCGAACAAAGCATGCGGAATTTCATGTTTGAAAAGCTGCTCAAACTGTCATCATCATACTTTAACAAAACAAAAGTAGGTGACCTGATGGCGCTTTTTATTAATGATCTTAACGCGATAAGAATGGCTACCGGTATGGCACTAATCGGTCTGTTTGATGCCATATTTCTGAGTACAATGTCGTTACTGTTTATGGTGTCAATAAGTCCGGAATTGACAATGTATACAGTACTGCCATTGCCGCTGATAATTTTTATTTTTATTAAGACAAGTAAAACGATCCAGAATCGCTACACGGATGTACAGAATGCATTTGACAGTATTTCATCACATACTCAGGAGTCACTTTCAGGGATCCGTGTGATAAAAGGATTCGTGCAGGAAAAGATGGAGCGTGACCGTTTATATGCTGCCTGTGATTCCTACGTTGACAAAAATATACGTCTGGTAAAAATATGGGGAATTCTTTTCCCGTCAATTACAATGCTTGCGTCGTCATCACTGGTACTGCTGATTTGCGTCGGCAGTGGTTTTGTCATGAATAATAAATTAACAATAGGACAGTTTGTGTCATTTACTTTTTATATAAATCTCATGGTCTGGCCGATGATCGCGACAGGATGGGTATTTAACCTGCTTCAAAAAGGAATTGCCTCATCAAAGAGGGTCCTTGAACTGCTCAATACAATGTCTGATGTTCCCTATTCGGTTGTTAAACCGGAAGCAGCACAGATCAACGGAGGAATTGAATTCAGAAAATGTACTTTCAGGTATACTGCCGATAGTCGTGATGTACTTAATACCATTTCATTTACGATTCCACGCGGTGGCTCGCTTGGTATTATCGGGCGACCAGGAAGTGGAAAAACGACACTGGTTTCGCTGTTGTGTCATGTTTACAAAGTAGAACGAGGACAAATATTCATTGATGGCACTGATATCAACGACATCCCGCTTTCGTCATTGCGCATGTCAATCAGTTATGTACCTCAGGATTCGTTTCTTTTTTCAGATACCATTGCCGCAAACATCGGATTCAGTCGTGATGGCGCAATTGACAGTAATGAAATTGAAATGGTTGCAAAAATTGCCTGTGTCCATGATGATATTATGGGGCTTACTGACGGGTATGCTACCAAAATCGGGGAGCGAGGTATTACCTTAAGCGGCGGTCAGAAACAGCGTATAGCGATTGCTCGCGCGTTGCTTGCAGACTCATCGATACTTATCCTTGATGATTCTCTGTCGGCTGTTGATCCTGTTACAGAATCAAAAATAAAGATGAATCTTAAACCGGAAATAAAAAAGAAAACATCACTGATAATTGCACACCGGGTATCGACAATAAGAGATTGTGATAAGATCATTGTCCTGTCTGACGGGCAGATTGCAGAACATGGTACACACGATCAGCTTGTAGAAAAAAATGGATTTTATGCAAGACTTTACGAATTACAAAGCATGCAGGAGGAATCATGAGTAACCTGGACCATGATGAGAATCTTGCGCAGCAGAAACTGTTTAATATTGATGTAATAAAACTCCTGTTCCGGTATGTTTTCAGATACCGTCGTTATTTGTATTATTCACTGGTGTTTGTTGCCGTTACTACTGCCACAACGCTGTATGTACCGGTACTGACACGTGATATAATTGACAAATATGTGGTTAACGCCGGATATATGGCCAGGAGAAATACACAAAGCGAGTCATCAGATCAGAAACTTTTTAATGTAAAGATCGATAACGAGGGCGTTGTTCTTGATACTCAGTGGGTGTTCATTTATCAAAGCACCCTGAAACATTTTTCGAAAAAATTCATTGATTCACAGCGTGAAAAGGATATTCTTTCAAAAAAGAAATATACGCTTGTCAATCTCGATGCTGTCAGTAATGAACTACGCATGAAAATTGATCGTAAAGCGGCTGATCAGTATTGTGTCGTGATCAATAACCATCTGCTTATTCCGCAGGATGGTGCACAAGTATTTACTGTTAAGGAAATGTCACAATTGCGGGCAAATGACATGAAAATGGTCTTTCTTTTATCCTTTGCCATTTTAGGACTCTTTGCAATCCAGTTTGGAGCATCGTATTTGCAGATTCTTGCGCTTATGAAACTCTCGCAAAAAGCAATGCGGGATCTCCGGACAGATCTGTTTTCCCACATGCTTTCGCTTGAACTGTCGTTCTATGATAAAAATCCTGTTGGAAAGCTTGTAAACAGGGTAAGCAATGATATAGAGTCGCTCAATGAGCTCTTCTCATCGGTCATTGTCAATATGTCGCAGAATCTGCTTATCATGGCAGGTGTTGTTATTATGATGTTTATTGCGGATGCATATCTTGCAGCATTGGTATGCTGTACAATTCCTGTTCTGGTACTGATCATATTTGTATTCAGGGCGCAAGCCAGAAGTGCATACCGGCTTATCCGCACAAAAATAACCGAGTTGAATACATTTCTGAATGAGAATATCTCCGGAATTCGTATTACACAGGTATTTGTTCAGGAGAAAAAGCAGATTAATAAATTCAGTGTGCTGAATAATGAAATGTATCGTGCAAATATTCGTCAATTGAATGTTTATGCGATTTTCAGGCCGATGATCGATTTTTTCCGGTGGTTTGCAATTGCGACAGTTATTTATTTCGGGGCTCAGTCAATTATTGATGGCCGGATATCATATGGATTAATTGTAATGTTTCTTGCTTATATTGGAACGTTTTTCGAACCGATCGGTGATCTTGCAGAAAAAATTGATATTTTACAAAGTGCAACTGCAGCAGGGGAAAAAATACTTACAATTTTCAAGACTGATGCGCGCAGGGAAATATATGCCGGAGAACAGGCTGGTAGTAGTGTAACTGTCGAAAAATTCAATGGTGAAATTGTGTTTGACAATGTCTGGTTTGCATATGTTCCAGGGGAATGGGTACTTAAAGGCGTTTCTTTTATAGTCAAGCCTAAAACAACACTCGCAGTTGTCGGGGCTACCGGATCCGGGAAAAGCACCATTATCAGTTTGCTTGCACGGTTTTATGTACCTCAGAAGGGACGTATTACCATTGATGGGGTTGACATTAACAGGATTCCATATGAGATCCTCAGAAAAAATTTATCTATTGTGATGCAGGATGTATTTTTGTTTTCACGAACTGTTAAGGAAAATATCATACTTAATGAATCATGGGATGCATTACGTTATGAGAATGTTATGCGCGATACCAATGCCGGAATATTTGTCGAACGGTTGCTTCTGAAACATGATGAAATGGTGATGGAACGTGGCGTTACATTTTCAGCCGGCGAACGGCAGCTTCTTGCGTTTGCACGCTCACTCTATGCTGATCCGTCGATACTGATTCTCGACGAAGCGACATCAAATATCGATACTCACACAGAACTTCTTATTCAGGATGCCATAGCAAAAGGTATCCGCGGACGGACCTCGATTGCGATTGCGCATCGTTTGTCAACAATCCGAAACGCTGATACGATCATTGTGATTGAACATGGTGGTGTAAGTGAATCCGGAACACATGAACAGCTGATAGATAAAAAGGGAATTTATTATGAACTATACAGACTTCAGTTTGACAGCGTATGATCCTCGTTAATGACAAATGCGATAGCGGTTATTTAAATACTGAAATTGAAACAGTGAGGTCAGGGGATCAGAAATGAAAATTGTAATTGCATCAGATTCTTTTAAAGGCTGCTGTTCATCACTGGAGATCGGATCTGCTATAGAAACGGGTATCAGGAGGGTGTTTCCTGATGCTGATAGTATCACCATCGCAGTCGCTGATGGTGGTGAGGGAACCGTTGATGCGCTTGTAAATGGTCGAAACGGTATATTCCGGACAGTTAGCGTGCAAGGACCTATTGATGCCATGGTAGAGGCAAGATATGGCATTATCGATGGTACTACGGCTATCATTGAAATGGCTGCAGCATCAGGACTGCCACTGATACCGCCTGAAAAAAGAAATCCGTTTTTTACAACGACCTATGGTACCGGTCAATTAATTAAAGATGCCCTTGACTGCGGATGCAGGAAAATCATTATGGGAATCGGCGGTAGTGCTACCAATGATGGTGGCGCGGGAATGGCTCAGGCGCTTGGCGTAAGATTTCTGGATAATCATGAAAGATCAATTGGTAAAGGAGCAATTCATCTTGACACAATTAAAACTATCGATATGT
>CAYMGX010000057.1:0-24714 GCA_964390065.1 uncultured Fibrobacter sp.
TGACAGAAACAAGTAGAGAGCACCACCCCGTCAGGCTTCGCCTGCCACCCCTCCAAAGGAGGGGAATTAATTACTTAGCAAGGTCTTCCTTATTTTTAAATTCCCCTCCTTTGGAGGGGTGCCCGTCAGGGCGGGGTGGTTTCAGGGCGGGATGCCCCAGTAGGAACGCAACAACACCAGTCAGATTTTGCAGTACATCAGTTGCCGACAGCCTGATCACTTTGAGTCCAAGACTATTTAAGTACTGATCCCTAATAGAATCTTCAATTTGTTTCGTATCATGCGAACTGCCGTCCACTTCAATAACAACATCAATTTCAGCACAATAAAAATCAACAATATAATTGCCTATAATTTTCTGACGATCAAAATCAAGGCCATTCAGTTTGTTTGATTTCAGCGCCATCCACAATAAAACTTCATGAAGCATTCCTGCTTTACGCAGCACCCGGGCATACTCCCGCAGTGCCGGGTTAAATGGAAGAGATTTATATTTTTTTGTATCGTGCATAAGACCACCCCGTCAGGCTGCGCCTGCCACCCCTCCAGAGGAGGGGAATTATTTATTTACCGATAGTCCATCTTCTTTTTCAAAATTCCCCTCCTTTGGAGGGGTGGCAGGCGAAGCTTGACGGGGTGGTTTCAGCATTCAAAGCCCCCGATTGTAAACCAGAACAACATCGCGTCCGCATATCACTTTGTAAATATGGTATTTTTATTACGTATCAGGTTAAAATATTTTTGTAATATTCCAGAAACGACGGGCAAGGTACCCTGGTATCATGCATACCAGTCTCCAGAATAGGATAGAGTTATTGATAGTGTACCCCACACTTAGTAAAAACCGTTATACAATCAGGGCTGATTGTGCCAACAATATTCTATCTGATACACGACATAAATCTTCTTTATCGTTGATTTTCACTTATATTATTACAGTCACCCTTTTTTCTAATACGCTACGGGATGACAGATTTGTTGAAGATTAAATGGAGGTTAATAAATGAAGTATAGATTCAGTTCCACAGTCACGATACTTGCATTTGTATCGTTACTTTATTCAGTAGGGTACAGTGCAGAAAATTTTACGTCGTACCTCTTCGCCTACTTTACTGGCAATAAAATTGAAGAGGAAGCAATCCGTTTTGCGATCAGCGATGATGCACACTCGTTTAAGGCGCTTAACGGGAACAAACCGATTATCAGTTCTGCCGCGATAAGTACAACCGGAGGTATTCGGGATCCTCATATTCTTCGTGGGGAAAATAACGATTATTACATGGTCGCTACTGATATGGTGTCTGCGAACGGGTGGGCGTCAAACAGGGGATTGGTCATGCTTAAATCAACCAACCTTATCGATTGGCAATCCGGGAAAGTGAATATTCCCACGTCATACAACCAGTATTCAAAGGCAGACCGTGTCTGGGCACCTCAGGTGATCTTTGACAAAGAGGTTGGCAAATACATGGTCTATTTCGCAATGAGACTCGGTTCCAATGATCCGGATAAAATTTATTATGCGTATGCAAACAGCACCTTTACGGCCTTCGAAGCAGCACCGAAACTTCTCTATAAATACAACGATCTGTCAGCCATTGATGCCGACATAATCTACAAAGACAATCAATACTACTTATTCTTTAAAACAGAGGGCAGTGGAAACGGGATCAAATACGCGGTGTCATCAAAACTGACAGAAGGGTATGTTCTTTACGACAAGTACCTTCAACTTACCACCGCCGCAGTTGAAGGCTCCTGCGTTTTTAAACTGATTAATTCATCAACCTATGTTCTTATGTATGATGTTTACACATCGGGAAGATATGAATTTGCATTAAGCACTGATCTGAAAAATTTCACGCTCGATAAAGTTTTACCATCATTCAACTTTACTCCGCGTCACGGTACAATACTACCGATAACCACCGCTGAGAGAAATGCACTGAATGCAAAGTGGAACCCGACACATGTCAATGGAATTACCGACAAATCAAGTATCTCACTTGCATCAGAGAGACCTGCGATACAAGCGTTTCTGCAGCACAATAATCAGCCTGGTTTTTCAAATGTCAACAAAACTTCGGGAGACTACTTCTTAATATCCGGGCAAAAGATTGAAAAACGGCTGTTCTCAACTGGTGATGTAAAGCAACCACAACAACGTTCAATGCCGGCATCAGGAATATATTTACTTAGAACAAAGTAAGGCTCAGCATGATTAAGAATTATTTGCCATTCGCTTTATGCATAACGATTATCATATCTGCTGTCAAGACCCCAATTTCACAAACGTTAGTCACTGTTGATCCGTCAATTAAATACCAGACATTTGAAGGCTGGGGGACAAGCCTGTGCTGGTGGGCGGTACTTGCCGGTAAATGGAGCGAAGCAAACCGCTATAAATTAATTGGTGCGATTGTTGATCCTGACACCGGTTTAGGGTATTCAATATTTCGCTATAATATCGGCGGGGGAGACCAACCGGGGCACAACCACTTGACAAAAGGTGATGGCGGTGCTGCGGTACCCGGATTCAAACCGACAGAAACAGGTTCATACGACTGGAATGCAGACCCGTACCAGCGGGCAATACTGCTTGACATAGTTTCACGTAATAACAATTGTATTTTCGAAGCTTTCTCCAATTCTCCTCCCTGGTGGATGACAAAAAGCGGATGTGTGTCAGGGAATACAAACGGTGAGGACAATCTTAAAGAGGACTATTTTGATAATTTTGCAGACTATCTTTCTGATGTTGTAAAGCATTATAAAGAGAACTGGAATATCACCTTCCGTACCGTTGAACCATTTAATGAGCCAAATGCCGGATGGTGGAAAGCAAATGGTACACAGGAAGGGTGCGGGTTTAAAAGCAATCAGTCAAAAATGATTACCGAACTTGGGAAAGCACTGGCAGCAAAAGGATTATCGCCTCAGACATCAGTCAGTGCAGCTGATGAATCATCAATTGAGCAGGCGCTCAAAAGTCTCAACACCTATGATGTATCCGCGCTTGGTTACTTGACACAAATAAATACGCACAGTTATTCAGGATATACATCACGCACACAATTAGCCCAGAAAGCTTCATCACTTGGTAAACGAATCTGGCAGTCTGAATCCGGTCCTTTACATAAGGATGATGACAGCAACATAGCACTATGGATGGCCGATGTTATTATAAAAGATATCCGGGATATGAAAGCACAGGCCTGGATTGACTGGCAGATCTGTGATCCCGTGAGCACCTGGCAAACCATTACTGCAAATCATTCAACGCAACGGTTTTCTTATCCTGTACGGTATTATATGCACGCTGCATTCAGCAGATTTATCCGGCCGGGGTCGCAGATTATTTCAAGTAATAACAGCAACACCATTGCCGCAATTGTTCCTGAACGGGG
This sequence comes from uncultured Fibrobacter sp., assembly GCA_964390065.1. Taxonomy (GTDB): domain Bacteria; phylum Fibrobacterota; class Chitinivibrionia; order Chitinivibrionales; family Chitinispirillaceae; genus JAAZBG01. Next base: position 3,408 of record CAYMGX010000057.1, read on the forward strand.
AAGCCTTGTGATCGTAAGTCGTAACGGTACATCATCAAACACCAGTTATACCTTCGATTTGTCTAAGTTTGCAAAAATTGGAACTGCAGCAAATACCTATCTTTTTTCATTGCCGGGAAGCCTGGTATCAAAACCTGACATTCAATTGACATCATCAAAACAGTTGATCGTTACTGTTCCTTCACAGTCAATTCTTACATGTGTCATTCCCGATGGAAATGCCGTAAACACTTCACGGGTTGTCAGCACAAACAGCCCGGCTGATAATCACGCTCCTCAGATCATGCTTCATGGCAGCAGTATTATAATACATAACACATCTAAAAAGACACTGCATGTTTCACTGTTTGATCTCAGCGGTAAAATTATTTGTTTGCAGGAGATCCCCGGCACAGCTGAACATACTCTCATGTCAACTGTCCCCCGCGGAATGTATATCATCAGGACAACATCTGATGGATCAATGCATGAAACAATTCAGCAATTTACCGTATTGTAAATATATTCATACTCATCAGGTTTAGCGGTAAAGGCGGATACACAGACAGAGTGTATCACTCTGATAATTATTTTTTTATGACTGGAGGGAGTAAAGAAATTTTTCCTACATACTACCAGCTACTTGCTACTTCTTCAATTTCACCCCGGCCTGCTTCTTTAACGCTGCGGCTTCACTAAAGTACTTATCAAGAAGTTTCCTGATATCATCATTAAGTGTAAAGGTATTCATTGCTGTGACTTCTTTTATGACTTCTTCGTATTTTTCATCAGCAAAATCAACTCGCGCAAGCCAGTAGTTGCAGAGCACCTGATAATACACACTTTTATACTCATCTGATTCGAAGCGTTTTAGTACCTTTGTAAAGTATCGCCGGGATTCATCGAATTGACCAAGCCCATAGAGCGCCCGTGCCTTTCCCCACATGGCCTGTGTTGACAACGGATATAGAGAAAGCAATCTGTCTGTATAGGTCATCGCCTCAGCGAAGCGATTCTCATTGAGTAAAACATCAATCAGCGCAGTATGCGCTGTCAGCTTGGTCAGGATTCCGTTATCTGCAGCTACAATTAATCGTTTGATCCCGTCCTCACGCTTATCCTTTATCTTTGGCATGAACCACAGCGTATTGATCATTGCACTACGCCAGTAGTCGTAGCTGCCGACGCCATAATTGACATCAATAATATCACTTTGCATTTCTGTCAATTTAAGCAGTGTCGAAACGCCACGCCATCCAAACCGAAATGCCGTGATCCATCGTTCATACCGGGCTTCATAGGTACCTTTGTAACCTTCCGCACCACCCATAAAAAACAATGCCCATTCATCACCGGAATTTATTGCAAGTATCTTTTCACCTTTTTCAATGGCAAGATCACAGAATTTATAAAACTCATCCTCTTTTTTTTTGTCAAAATAGAAAGCCATCCAGGTATCAAGGGCAACGGCAACTAAAAAATAACCGGCGGGATTTTCAGGATATTTCTTAACAAGCTTACGGGCAACATCTTCTGCGGCTTTGAAGTCTTCACTGTAGATCAGGTCAATGACTTGTATACCCTGTTCTCTGATATCATCCTGAAGCGGTACTGCATCAGCAGCAATATATGCACAAATAAGAATAATCAGCGTTAAAAGCCTATTTCGCCCACTCCTCACTGCTTGACACATTCTTATACTCATTAAAAAAGCGTACCCACTTTTTTTGAGATTCTTGATAACAGAATTTCCGCAGGATTATCAGGTTAACGTTTTTGAGAAAGTAAAACTCAACTTCAGCTTTGGCCATGCATTTGGCTTCTTTTTTCGTCGTTAATGCAGTAATCCTGTAATACGGTTTCTCCATTAGTGCATCGGCAGGTATACCACTGGTTATGGAATCCAGATCAATCGGGAGCATCTCCTCAAGTTCTTTTTCAAGTTCAGCCTCCGATGGCAGCTTAGTACACGCACCAATACCAAAACATGTTATAACAACCAATAACAACCCTGCGGCTCTTATTAGAGAGCATTTTTTTTCTTTCATAATACTACCATCTTAGTCAAAAATGTTCAATCGTGTTGAAGGGTCAAACAGATGAATCTTGCGGCCGTCGGCAAAAACAGACATTTTGTCTTCAATATGCAACTCATCATCACGCGTAACAAGGAATCGCAGTATTGTACCATTTTTGTTTTTGCCCACTACAAGGCTTCTATCTCCAAGGTTCTCGATAAGTTCAACTGTTAATTCGATATCGGTGTCGGTGTGACGGCGCCGGGCATGATGTCCTTTAAAATAAACATGTTGCGGTCGTACTCCAACAACAACTTTGCGGCCGTGAAGCTCTCTGATCTTTGATGCTCTTTCGGCATCAAGCTTTAAAAACCCGACGCTGGTCATTATTCCCGTTGATACATCATCGATATGAAATTCACCATTATAAAAGTTCATTGGCGGAGATCCGATAAACTCACCTGAAAAAACTGTTTTGGGCTTATCATAAATCATTCTTGGCTTCTCAAATTGTTCGACATGACCAACATTCATTAGAGCAATACGTTCACTCATACTCATTGCCTCAACCTGATTATGCGTAACATAGATAATGGTTGTTCCAACCTGCCGATGAATTCGCTTAAGCTCTTCAATAGCGGTTTCTCGCAACGCTGCATCAAGATTGCTTAATGGTTCATCAAGAAGCAGCACATCGGGATCAAGTACCAAAGCACGTGCTAACGCTACCCGTTGACGCTGTCCGCCGCTGATTTCTCTTGGAAAACGTTCTTCAAGTCCTCCGAGATGCAACAGATTGACTACCCAGTTAAGTTTCCTGGACATCTCAGCCTGTGGTACTTTGTTTATTTTCAATCCGAAAAGAATATTTTTTCTGACTGACATATGAGGAAAAAGTGCATAGCTCTGAAACACCATCGCAATTTTACGCTTTTGTGATGGCATATTGTTATAGAGTTTACCTCCGATATAAAGCTCACCGCCATCAATGGTTTCAAGACCGGCAATCATACGAAGAAGTGTTGTCTTGCCGCATCCTGATGGTCCGAGCAGTGAAACAAATTCACCATCATTAATTTCCAGGGAAAGGTTTTCGATCGCAGTGAATGATCCATACTTTTTTGTAAACGATTTTAAGACAACATCAGCCATGCACTACCCCTACTTTACCGATCCGCTGGACAAACCTGCAACCATATACCGTTGTACCATCAGGCTGAAAATAATTACCGGAAGGCTCAGACATACAGAAATTGCCGATAGTAAATTCTGCGGTTCTGCATATTTTATTTTATTCAGATATAATGTCAATGTGAATATTTCCTGTTTTCCCAGCGATAAAAAGTATGCAAAAATAAACTCATCCCACGAGAGTAAAAACGTATAGATTGCCGCAGCAGCAAGACCCGGTACAGCAAGCGGAAACAGTATCTGAATAAATGTCTGGAATCGATTTGCTCCCATCACCCAGGCCTGCTGCTCCAGATCTTTGGGAATCGATTCAAATGCTCCCATGCCAATGAATATAACATAAGGAAGCGAGAGCAGGGTGTGTGCAAGTATCACTCCGAAATAGGTTTGATACACACCGATTTTAATAAAGAGCTGAACAACTGGTATTACCGATGCGATATCCGGAAACAACCTGACTGATATAATACCAAGCAGTATCGTTTTACGACCGGGTATTTTAAAGCGCCCGAGAACATACGCTGCCGGTACCCCGAATAGCAGAGTCAATGCAACTGTTGACAAAGAAATAATGATACTGTTTATTATTACATGATAAAATCGCGCATCCGTAAACAAATAGGCGTATATTGACAAAGTGGGATTATATGGCCAGAGCGGAATAGGTTCCCCGCCGGTATTAATGCTTGCAATATCACTTATTGAATATTTGACAAGAAGATACACAGGCCCTATAATTACAAATACGGCAAGAAAGAGTCCGGTTATCCAGATCACTCTTTTGCCGGTGGTCATTGGCAGTTTTCTGTCTATTGACGCCATCGTATTATCGCCTGTATAAAAGTTTCTGCATCAGCTCCATACTTTTCAAAATGAGCAGTGTACTGATGACAATACACACGACCATCACAATTGCAACAGCAGCAGCCATGTGCGAATTACCAAGGCTGTTATAGTAATAATCAATCAATGTCCCCAGCAGCCTGTTGCGGCCGGCCAGGACAAAAGGGAAGATAAACTCTTTCCACATCTCCACCGAGCGAAGCAGGAGTACTGCAGAAATTGACGGAAGTATCATGGGAATGATAATGGAAAAAACCCGCCGCTTAAGCGAAGCTCCCATTGTCTTTGCTGCATCAAACAATTCCGGATCAATATTGTTAAGTCCCGCCAGAAGAATCAGCATTGAAATCGGCATATCACGCCAGACTTTCCCCAACAATGAAATACCCATTGCAAACAGGTTTGAACTGCGCCACCCGATTGGATAATCGATGACCTGCGGGAAAATCGGGTATTTTCCAAGCAGCAAATGATTTATATGCCCGCCTGGAAAATCGAACAGTATAAAAATCAACATCGCGGTAACCAGTGCAGGAATTGCGAGAGGTATCAGAAATATGCTTCTGATCAGTCCCCGCATAAAGAAAGACCGATAGACAAGCATCGCAAAAAGTAATCCTGTGACCAGTTCTAATGGTGTCCCGACAAGCGTAAAAATTGTAGTGTTCAGCAATGCTTTTATAAACTCGGCATCGTTAAACAATTCAATGAATGGTTTTAATGATGGAAACCGGTTACTTTCAGAACCGTCACCAAGGCTCAGATAAAGGAGATATACGAAGACAACAATAAGAAAGCCAAACAAGTAAAGCGCGGCCGGAAAGAGCGGCCACGCTTTTTTAATCCATTCAACAATTGATTCTTTTTTATCTGTCAACAATATTCTACTTGCCCGGATAATCAGATCCTATTTTCTCTTTATACTTTCCAAGATAATCACTTGTTAGCTTTGCCTTGATTGTTGAAGAATTCATTGATTGACCTGATGGTAGTTTTGGGTCAACACATAGCCCCAGCCATGCATCAATATAGGCCTGTCCGACATCAGTGTATGACTTTACAAGCGGTACTGTAGTAAGATCGTTTGCTGCGATCTGTTCAACAGCAACCTTGAAAATATCTCCAACCCATCCCTGATCGAATACCTGCTGGAGGTTCTGGAGAATATCTTTACGAACCGGAAGCATTCCAAACTTTGAACACTCTTTTGCCTGATTTTCACGATTTGTAATAAAACGGGCAAGTGCATATGCAAGACGTGCATTTGGTGCTGTTTTTGGAATACCCCACCACCATCCGCCGGTTGACTGTGCACGGGTACCTTCATACTTGTACTTACCCTGTGCATCAAGCTCAAACGACACCGCCCTGGGCATCAGTGCAAGTCCCATATCATTTTCATCAGGAAGGAATGTCGGCATGGTTGGATCATCTTTCCATCCATGTACCAGGAACTGGTCTATCTGCTGAAGTATTGACAGATACACTTTACCGTCCTTGATACCGTTATAGATATTCGATCCTTTCCACTGATCCTGCCACATTGCAGGATTATACACATTACTTTCAATAAACATCCTTTCCCATAAAAACATCCCTGCAACTTTATCAGTTGCCAGGCTGAGAATGTCTTCTTTGGTTGCACCAAGCTGGAGCGACTTGTCAATGAGATCAAGAGCAGTACCACCATAACGGGCACCGCGATGAGCAACACGTCCCATCTTTACACCGTTATATTCAGTATTTGCCCAGATATTTCCAACAACGTAGACATCATAAAAATCCCATTGATTCGGATCTGCTTCAAGGGCATACCCGAAAGGCAGACCGTAGCCATTGAGTTTTTTGAGTTCCTTGCCAATCCGATCTTTATGCTTTGGAAATGCTGTAACTGCATCGGCGACCTTTGACTTCAGATAAAACATGGTCCGGGTTTCAAGTTTTCGTGGAATGTAGTAAGGTTTATCGTTGATATACCCCAAACCACTTGCCAAAGGATGATACTCGGCCAGATCCTGATTAACAACAGACGTATCCTGCGCGACATAAAGATCCGACATGAAACCTTTTTGTACGAGGACATGAGTCATCTCAAACGGGACTTTTACAAGTGCAATATCACCATGTTTTTTGGCTTTTTCGAGATCAAGGAACTTTACAATATCCCATTCATTTTCGAAACTACCGATTTTGATTTTGCATTTGTGAATTTTCTCGAACTCAGGAATAATCTGATCCCGGAAAAACGTTTCCTGAGCTGGCATCATCCGGATCAGTACAGAAATTTCTTTCACATCTTTCTCTGCACATCCGGCAAGCAATGCAAGCGACACCATGCCTGCAACAACTGTTAGAATTTTTTGGAGCTTCATAGATAAAGCCCTCCTTTCAGAATTCACATGTATTTGTAAATTTACTTTTTTCTCTACTATTAAGTTAATTCACTCCAAATCCTGAGTAAAGTAATTTTCACATTATTAGCCTTAATTTTCAATATAACTTATTTTGATTCACCGAATTAATCGAAAAATTATACAAATTTGTGCGTTTAAATCCCGACATTCATTTAAAACATGCTCATCTCTATTACCCGACAATTATTCATGATCATCGGTCTGTTATTAATAACAGCTGTTCTTTTGTCAACAGGCAATTATTCAAACCTGTTTCCACCACCTGCAACAATCCGGATTCTTCAATGTATAGCTTAACCGGGCAGTTCAGGGACGCATCGTTATATAAATGAATTATCTAATCATCCACACGACGATGAAGCTCAATTATATCATCGGCATTTTTTCTCAAACGTTCACTCATCGTTTCGAGCATATTGTAGGCAATCTCAGGTACTTCAAGCAGCAGTTTCTTAAAAGCCCCGCGTTTGATTATAAACACTTCACACGAATCACTGGTAACTGCACTTGCAGATCGTGGAGACTGCGTAAAAAGGCCGATTTCTCCGTAGGTTTCACCTACTTTAATCTCCGAAATTTCTGTCTTAATATCACCATAAGATTTAATAACCCGCAATGAACCTTTTTTGACAATATATAAATGTTCGGAAACTTCACCCTGAACTGAAACGGTCGTACCTTTTTCAAAAACTGCATACTGTGAAATTTCTGCAAGTTTCATAAGTTTCTCTGCACTGACATTTTTAAATAACTGGGTTTTCTTGAAAAACAGTACTTTTTCAAGCAGGATGAAGGCATCACTGCGTAAGCGGTCTTCATTGGTACTTTTATCAATTAAATCCTTTGCCGCAGTAGCGATATGTTTATTTGCATTATTTCTGTGCATTACAAGAAGCTCCTTACTGGTTCTTTTCTCAAATACCTCGTTGTAATATACCATTGTCCGCATTGAACATAGAATAAGCCAATCATCATCTGACCGTAGAAAGAGTTCAAGATGTTGATTACCGGTGCTATTTTCAAAATGATACTCATTCCTGCCGATTTTTCCCAACGTAGCCCACGACTCATTTTTCAGAAGAGGCAGAATCAATTCTCCAATTTTGTCATTTGATGTGCTTTCGAGAATTTCTATCAGATCAAGCCGTTGCTGCTGTTCCCTTATATCAATATCCATATAACGCCAGACGAACATTTCTTTTTTATCAAGTAACACCATTGCATTAATTGCCCACAGACAAAGACTCAGATGCTTCTCTCTGAGCGCCATATCAAGCATCGAACACAATGTATTGCATGCAGTATCGACTCCGATATTCATTCGAACAAAACATTCACGATAGATTACCTCCAGCTCTTTATGTACCCATGCATAAATGATATTGGAAATGAAATCACTAATCTTTACATTTCTACCTTCAGCCCGTATACTATCAGTAAATATTCTCAGGCACCGGATAATTTCAAAAATCAGTTTCCTGTTTTTACACTCCGGCAGAAATGTAACTAAAACATCCCATAATGTATGACCATTTTTTTCGATTATAGCGCCCGTAATCTCAATATATTCTTTTGCCAGAAGATCTACTTTTCGCAGACAATCAATCTGTAGCTCATTTATTGACGACTGCATTATTACTTCTACAGTCTTTTTAAATACCTGTTGTGACTGCGTTGACAGCATATTGATGAGATATTCTTCCCAGCCTTCAACTTTTAATTCCCCTGCAAGGTAGACACCTGCAGCACGCCTGTCAACCCATTGTGAACCGGTAAGACTTTTATGAAAGATCATGACAGAATCTATATCAGCCGGATCCCCATTAATCCATAAGAATCTGGCAGCTTCAACCTGAACTCTCAGATGCTTGTCAAAAAGCAAATTATGTACGCTATCTTTGAGGTTACGTTTCCACCCACAATTCATTTTATTAAGTGACAATAGTGCATTAGCCCGAATTCTCGGATTAGGGTCTTCAAGTAATTTTTCGATAAATTGCCTTGTCTGAACCCAGAAGAACTGATGCAATGATCTGGCAATAGCCTCTTTCACCCTTGCATCACCCTCTTTTGTAAACATTCGTATCATTCGTTCAAGAGAGCTGATAGAATCCCCGTTTGCCAGAAGCCTGACAGCAAATATCCGCATATCCGGCTCATCAGCATTACTATACTCCCTGATCAGTTGTTCCAGCTTTCGGCTTTCATAATGACTCACCGTTGCAATTATCTGTGTTGGTTCAATAGTTGTCATCACCTCTGGAATCAGGGTTCGGGAATAGGTCTTACGAAGAAAGAAGATAATGCTGATTGATATTATGCTGCAGATTGACAACAAAATCAGGATCAGAATAGAATTATTTCCTATAATAATCAGCAGTACACCACTTGAAATAATAGCCGCTGGTTTTACAATTCCTTCAAGCAGCGTTTTTGCTCTTCCGCGTTTTTCCATTTCAATCGCTGCGAAAAACATCTGATAAATAGGTGAAAATGTATTTTCAAAAATAACATACCGTAGAAACTGAATAATTACAAATATTGTGAATAAAACCTGAAGTGTCCCACCCAATACAAAAGGTAATAATACTATTGCTCCTGCAAGCAGTGTGACCGGTAAACAATAGAATAACCGGGTAAAACCAAACTTCCTGATCAGTGGCGGCAGTGCAAACCAAAGCCCTCCTATTGCAGCAAGCGCATGAAACAGATAGAATCCAAACTGAAATGAAACAAGCGTTTCTGATGTAGTAAAAACTTTATGAGAAATATTCCAGAATAGAAAATCAATCGAAAATATTCCAACAAAAACCACAAAGTAAAGGATAGCAATAAGACGGACAATTCGAATTGTTATGACATCATTTGCATCTGATAGAATATCACTGTTCTTGACCGGCAGATCTTCTCTGAACCGTAATCTGTCCTGATAACGAATCCGGATTTTTTCTGCAAAATACCATGCCACCAGATACGATACAGTCCATAACGCAACCACACTTTCAATTGTAAATGCGTTGACAATTATTCTCGCGATACATGCGCCGGAAAGCCCCCCGGCCATACCCCAGGCTGCAATCAGTGGAAAAACCTTCTTGGCTTCTCCGGTTGGGAACATATCGTTGGCGAGAGTCCAGAACGTAAGGAACAGTATTGTCTTTGTCAGATACGAAAACGGATACAACAGCAGCAGCACATAATTTTTTAAAGGATGATTGTAATGCGTTACAATCATCATACCTATCAGCAGAAGCAGTAACATTCCAGAGATCACAAGCAATTGACGTGACAGAAGTTTTCCACGATCTATCCTGTCAATTTTTTGAAAGAAAAGAATAGGTAATCCGCAAAGTAAAATACCATTAACAAGGTAAAGTTTACTTAATACCTGTGAACCAAGGGCAGAAACGACAAGCGAGATCGATACATTTTCCCCTACAATTGCACCGCAGAATATAAATGCAAGTACAAATGCCGGTATATAGAATTCTTTAATTCTAACTATTCGCATGAATTGTATATATACCGTCTGAGGTTTCTATGTTCGTCATGTAAACTGGAACTGTACTTGACATTTTTTTATCAACTAACGCAGGTACGCTGTTTATCCGGACTGGCTTTTTCATATACTACTAAAATAAAAAAGCGGGTAACATAAAGTCACCCGCTTTCTTGTATTTAACGCTCTTTTCATTCAGAATTAAAAGCTATATGTAGCACTTACCCTGTTAAACAGATGATGCTGAGGATGGCTTATAAGATTTGTGAATGTATAGGCGATATCTTCTGCTGCAACAAAGTCAATTCTAAGCCTGTTGTCAATATTTATACCAAATCCAAGACCAACAAGATCATTATCTGATCCATCAGCAGCGACATTTTCCTCCCAATAGCCAGCATCTGTACCATCAGATACGTAACGAATCACCTTTTGTCCGCCGACTCTGATTACAAACCAGTCGGTAAGAATATTTCTCTCAATACCAAAGCTGATTCTACCACCGACACTTTCTTTCGATACTGTTCTGCCACTATCATGCTGTCCATAAAGAAACTCGAGGCCTGCCCAGAAAAATCCCTTGTCGATATTGATGTTTAATCCGATACCAGCTGCAAGGTCAAATTTCGAAATATTTAGCGTACCAAGGTCAAGATAGTCAAATTTAACGTGAGGAACAAAATCACCATTAAGTACTGCAAGCGCTGTAAATAAACGTGCTTCAGCTCTTAAGAAGACATCGTTTTTTGCAAGACGAACATACAAAGAGTCTGCAGCATAATTTGATGTAGGATCATCCTGTTTTGCAACAGCATTAATCAAACCTCCACCAGCCGAAATTTCAAGGTCTATAGACTTCGTCACCGGCCAGTTCAAACCAAGATTACCTTTATAGATGGAAGCAACAGCTTCATCACCACCCTCTTTTTTCTTTTGAATGGCAACATAGCCGCCACCACCAAGCATTACACCATTAGGAAGTACATAACCGAGTAAGAGGTCAACCTTTCCAACAGGATCAGGTAATACCTGGTTCTTCGTACCGATATAGTTTCTTGAACCGGGAGTCAAATAACTAAGCATTTCATCCCGGCGATTAAATACCGCACCTATTGACAACATCGGATACTGGCTGCCGTTATCAGTATTCTGATTGAGTGAATAACTCATAATCGCACCAAAGAATGGATCAACCGGATCACGGTTTGATGCATTTAAAGCACCAAATTGACCACTTGCACCTGCTGAATCAAGTTTTGGATCGTAAGAATAGACACCGTAGGAGCCATATACCATATTTGGGTAGATACTTATATTCGCTGGATTTTTAAAGACACTGATTTCATCCATAAAGAAAGCATCATGCCTGCCCATAGAGACAACACGGGCATCAGTTGCAAAACTACTGCTGGCATAGCACCCTAAAGCCATAAATACAAGCAGCGATTTTTTCATTGTAATCCTCCCATCGTATGGTAATTATAACACTGTAAGTTCTGTATTTTCTTTTAAAGATAACGGATGTGCCTTTACATAAAGGCACATCCGTTCTTTGTTGCTATTATCAGAATCTTATCATTCGTTTTTTTCGAATGCAAGATAATTTTTTAATACAGCTTACTAATTAGAGAATACGAATGGGTAGACGCATTCGGTAACATCACCGGGTTTATCAATTTTCTCAAAAACCCAGCGCATGATCCTTTCTTTTACAACTGTTTCAAGTTCAGAATCGTTAATCGTCGATTCAACAACCTGAGCAAAAAGAACTTTTCCGAATTCATCAATGGCCCACTTAACCGTGATCTTACCAGTCAGACCAGGTTTATCACGAAGGCGTTTATTGTAGGCATAACGCAGTGCAGCCATATTCTGCATAACAACACGCTGAATACTTGCCCTGCTTCTTCCACCAGTGAGCGAACCACCTTTGACAAAGTCAGGTGCATTGAGTTTCAACGCGCCGCCTTTTTTCTTAAGATCAAGGCCGCCGCCATCACCACCCATCAGGTTACCAATGAGGTCATCAACACCACCGGAACCGCTTCCGCCAAAACCGCTTCCGTATCCGGCACCATATCCGATACCTGCAACACCTCTACGGCCTGTACCACCACCACCACCGGACTTTAAACCACCGGTTCCGGAGATGATCGCATCGATACCAGTAGCGAAACCACCTTTTCCGAAGATATCCGCTGACGCAACGGTTTTACCTTTTACAGCACCGGACACGATACCAAGAACACCTTTTTGTGTTACACGGGCACGTGGATCACCACCACCACCGGACGTACCACCGCCACCTTTAGTCGGCTTTGGTTTAAGGGTTTTCTTGTCTTCAGTTTGTATATCGGCTTCTTTCTTCTTCTCCTCTTTTTTCTTCTCTTCAAGAGTTTTAGGAAGTTCAGTAGCCGTTGTTACAAACTTTGCAGTTCGTTCATCAGGAAGTTTTTCGTAGAAGTCAGTTGCAACATTGACAAATTCCACATGAGTCATCCAGAACCCGAATGCCAGACCCAGTAACACAGATACAATCATCATATTTCTAAGACGTGAACTGGTGTCGAAATAGAAAATGTCCGGCCTTCTTTTTAACAGTTCAGTAAACTCCTCATCAGTCAGCAGACGGCCCTCTTCCTCTTCCTCATCTTCTCCCCATGATGAACCCTGAGCCTGTACAGGCTGCAACGTTTTTTTGTAGGAACCCGATGCAGGGGGTACAGTTCTTGTAGCTGGAGGAGCAGCAACTGCCGCAGCAGGAGTCAGACTTGACAAAGCGAACTCTTCCTCCTGGAGAGGAATAAGATCAACTTCAGCGCCGTATGCCTCAAACTGTGACTTTATTCGAAGAGCCTCTTCTTCCTCAGCTTCGCGCTTAATGCAGACAGGTTTCTCAAGGATGACTTTCAAAACCACGTCCGGAGAGCTACCGGACCATTTTGCGATCCCGAGAGCAATCTCCTGTGCGCGACCAGGATCAGCACACTTTCGAATGGTTATTTTGTATTTCATTATTTGTTCCTTTACTCTTCGGACCTGGACATAACGGCAAAGTTCATTTTATTGTAACCAACACTACCGCATGTGTTCATGATTTTAAACAAAACATCAAAGTCGACATTCTTATCAACCTGAATTGTGATGTCACCTTCAATCTTGTTTAACGCCCCAAGACGTACCATCTCTTCTTCTGCAGCATAGCAGGATTTGAGTTTTTCCTCAAGCTTCTTGATAATCGGATTCGGATCCGTTTGAGGAATTTTACGTACGTCATCGGTAGGCACAACAGGTACGTTATCAACAAGGATCATATCATTAGCAGCAGCAACCTGAACATGAATCTCCTTCGGTTTTGTAATCGAGTTAGAGTTCGGAAGTACCAGATTGTCTGCATTGGTCAAAATACTACCCTCTGATGAATAACTTTTCATCAGATAGATAACAACCACTGCGAAGAAATCGATAAGCGATGTAATGATAAGACCAGTTGACTTAGCGGTCAGGAACTTACTTCTTCCATGTGATGCCATATTTTAACCCCTAAGTTTCGCGATTGATAGGTTTGGAAAACCGGCTTCCCGTGCGACATCCATAAGCTGAACGATTTTATCGTAAGCAACCGTATTTTCAGCAGCGAGAATAATATCCTCCCTGTCTGGTGCTTCCTTGTACCGTTCGGATATCTTCAGTAACCTGTTTCTCATTTCATCGTAAGCAGATAACGGCCGTAATTCAAATTCATCAGGATTAGATACAATAAGCATCTTACGTGGATTCTGTGTCGTATACACAGTATCTCCAGGCTTTACGCTTTGCATCGGATTTCCATCAGCCGTGGTCAGCATGATATTGTCTTTTTTTGTATACATGCTTCTAACAACATTCTTGTTTTCGTCGCTTACGTACAGTAAAATTTCCTGTCGCTCACTTACGACGAATGGTGTTCCGGTTGCGACATTTATAACTTCTTTACTTGTATTAGTTGGATCCACCTCTACAGTCGTGTCAACATTTCTGTTGGTACGTGAAACGTAATGATGAAATTCCTTGTAAAACAATGAAGGCATAAAGCCGTTTTTCGCACCAAGAGTAACAACAGAATCTGTGATAATCATTGTCAGTAAAAGCTTATCTTCCTCTTCCGGCGGCGGTGTCTTGGACGCGTTCTCTGTCTGAGAGCCACGACCAGCAGGCAGCTTAAGATTGATTACAGATATTTTAGCAAATTCAGCTGACAACATCAACACCGGAATGAGCACAACGAGGAAGTTGATAAACGGCTTGAGATCAATATTTCCACCGTGGCCTGCCCCATCGTCAATCATTGGTTTTCTTGCCATTTGCCCCATATTTATTTATCCTTGGATATCGTTTCAGGATATCAATAAAAAGTGTTAATAAATCTTATCTTTACTTTAATCTAATTAATTCAACGTCTGTCGAATCAATTTCGTTACAGAAAAAATTATTCTTCTACAGCATTGATAAGTTTTGTTGTCTTTTCATCCATATCTTCCACGATTTTATCGGCTTTACCACTAAGAATACCGTGTGTAAGCACTGATGGCACAGCGACAAACAGACCGAACAAGGTTGCAGACATAGTAACAGAAATACCGGATGCAAGCTGCTGTGCACGTTGTGCTGCAGGCGCGTTAGCAATAGCATCGAAACACTCCATTGTACCAAAGATAGTACCGGTAAGACCGATAAGTGTTGCAAGGTTTGCAAACATATTCAGGAAGTGAACATTACGTTTAATTTTCGGACCTTCTGTAAGGAATACTTCATCAACAGCTTTCTTGATAGCTTTTGGACCTTTAGTACGATTTGCCAAAACAGAAACGATACCTTTAGCAAGAGGAGTTCCCACACCGGATGCATGCTTAATTGCTTTTTCGTACTCACCTGTTTTGAGATATTTCGATATTACATTTAAAAGTGATCTATTACCGCTATCACATTTGATATAAAGGAAATAGAATCTCTCTCCGGCAATAGCAATCACTACAAAGAGACAGAGGAGAATGAACCACATGATGATACCTGCTGATGACTGGAAACCAAGAAGCAAAAAGTGTAACAGTTGCATTTTAAAACCTCCTAAAGATTTTATGACAGTTATGAGTATTTAATATATGAACAAATTTATACAAAAAATCCGGTAAATGCACCTCCTTTTTTACCGTATTTAATTTTTCTTCATTTTTAATTCTTCAATTTTCTGTTCCTCAAGGATCATATTACGCTTTGCATCCATCTCTATTCTGTTAAGCTGCCTGATTTTGTCTTCAACTGGAATTTCCATACTGATGATGTTCTGGATACGACGCATATTCCTGTCAAACTCATCATCACGCATGCCGCTGCGTGTCGCAGTTGCAGACTGAACAGTTGATTTTCCACCCTGGGGCCTTTGAGTAGTAACATCAGCAGACTGTGTTGGAACAACCTCAGGCTGCACATATTCAACTATCTCTACGTTAAGTATCGGATCTGTAGGATTGATCTCCTGAATAACATCCTTGATTTTCTGCACCCAGGGTGAATTGGCCAGACCCAACTCCTGTGCAGCTTTTAAAGCATCCTGGAATTTTGGCAATGCAGCGTCATCAGCCTGAAGTTTCTTCTCCATGAGAAGATCCTTATAGGCCTGCCGTTCATCAGCTGTAAGCCCTGCCGGAACAGGTGCCTTACCAAACTCATCACCAACCTGGCGCAGGATTTTTCCCTTCATGTAAAGCATCTCGAGGAACTTGTCGTTAGAGTTCTGCACTACTTCACCTTTTAATCCCTGTGAACGTGACCACTCAATATTCTGATAGAAATATTCCTGTGCTTTTCCATAATATTTTTCCAAACCGGAAAGTATTTGAATTTTCGAAGCAATCTTCTGCTCTGCATTTCCAAACAAGCTCTGCCCTTCAATTGCTGATCCCATGTCAACAAAACCCATACCAATTTTGTAGGTCGCTTTCAGTGTCCATTCTGCAATACCAAGCTCAATAACTTTTGCATAATACTTTGCCGGCTCTTCAAGTGCCTTTGTTTTTGTTCTGATAAGATCTTTAATTGCCTTTTCAGAGGACGCTTTCAGTTCAATTTTCAGAAATTTATTATAGTATGCTTCACCGGCTTTGAAATAAGCCTGGGCAATACTTTCAATGTCTATATCGCTTTCCTTATTGAACTTTTCGTAAATTGACACGGCCATCATATAGTTTTTAAGCGCGTCATCTTCACGTTTCATATTTAGATATGCATCACCAGCCTTTACAAGCGCCTGAACCTGCTTCAGGCGATCACCGGCATATTTTGTTGCATATTGTGTAAAGACATTCGCCATCTCAAGGTTCTGCCCCATCTTTTCGTAACAGAGACCAATTGAGAAAAATGCTTCTGCAGCATATTCAGATTGAGGAAACTTTGCTGCCAGTGCATCGTATACTTTAATTGCATTTGGATACAATTTTCCTTTTTCAAAGATAAGACCTGCGTTATAAAGTGCCATCGGTGTTTTGGGGTCAGATGCATAACGTTCGTAAATCAGTTCAAACATCTTTCCGGCCATATCAAACTGGTTTAGCTTCTGATAACACTCTGATGCTGATGACAATGAGGGAATCGCAAATTCCGCTTTTGTAATGTTATTTGCAGCGATCTGATAAATCTGTGCTGCTTTATCAATCTGCTCATTCTTTTTGTAATTCTCGGCAGCACGGATATATGCATTTTCACGAAGTGGTGATTTTGGAAACTTTGTTGTCAGCATTTCAAAAGTCTGTGCTGCAAGCTGCAGATTGTTTGCTTCCTCATAGCATACGCCGGCATCAAACCATCCACGGTCAGCAACTTTACTTGTTGGAAAATCGTTTGCAATTGCCTTGAATGCTTCGACAGCGCCCTGAGTATCACCGCTTTTCTTTATACCTTCAGCTCTCTTATACATTGAACCTGCAGCAAGATCAAGAATTTCTGCATATTCAGGTGTGTCAACCTTCTGCCCTCTTAAGAGTTTCTTGTATATGTCCATAGCCATGTCATACTGACCGGCTGACGAATAACTGTTTGCAAGCATTCTAACAGCTTTTTCTCCGATTTTTGCAGTCGGGTAAGAATCGCCAATCTGTCTGAACACCCTGATTGCCGGATCGTAATTCTTTGCAGCAAAGTGAATGTTTCCCGCAAGATAGAGTACTTCAGCAGCATTCTGACTTTTTGGATATCTTGCCTGAAACTTTTCAGCAAATTCAAGAAGACGCTTGGTTTCAATAAGATCGTAGGCTTTATCTTCAGTGATTCCATCGGCAGCCATTTTCTTTTTACGGCAGTTATCAAGCGCAACAACAACGTTATACCCTGCATCCTCCTGGGAAATATTGGATGTTGCCTTATCAGCATTCTGCTTGAGTCTTTCAGCCTCATCATGATCCATACCCAGTGTATCAAGATCTGCCTGATATGGAGGATAAGCAGCAATATTTTCCATAGCTACAAAGTTGAAATTTTCTGCTGCTTTTTCACAATCACCAAGTGAATTGTAAATTTCCGCAACATTATATCGGTATTCAAATGTTTTCCATTTGTCATCAGGAAATTTTGAGAAAAACTCCTCATACCGTCTAAGTGCCTTCTGATAAGCATCCTTATCCTTCTTCTTCTGGGCAATTGCATGGTAATAAATGGCAACATTCCCAAGTGCACGCTTAACTTCCTGCTTTGCACCGTCAATAGCCTTTGGATTATTTGAATTCTTTTTGTACCATTCACTTCCAGGCCCGTAGTCATCAACCAGATGCTCGCGTTCTACATTTGCTTTTTCGTGATCTTTTTTGACAACATAACATTCAACCAATGCCTGACGCGCCTCTGGAGCTTTTGCGTAATAAGGAAAGTTTTTGAGTGCAACAGTAAGAGCTTTAATCGCAGGATCAAACTGACCATGTGAACGATTTTTCAAACCGATTGTATAAAGCACCACATCTTCGTAAGGTTTACGACCGTTTTTCTTGAAAAAAGCGATTGCTTCTTCTGCACCGTTATCAATATCTGAAAAAGCGATCGCCATATACTCAAGTGCCATGTCACGGAACTCTTTTTTCTGATACAGTCCTGCGTCGCATTTTTCAACATATGTATAGAACAGGTTAATCGCTTTATCGAAATCGCTCATGTTGTAGTAGATCTCACCTTTACGGTAATGAACCATTTCCCAGGATGTCAGATCGATCTCTTTCTCTTTAATCTTTTCAAGATGTTTTATCGCATTAACATTGTCGTGATCCAGATAGTAGAGATCAGAAAGTCTGAAATGTGCGGGAGACGAACGAGGACTATTTGGAAATTTATCAACAATAGACTGAAAAACTCCCCTGGCGTTGTCAAGGTCTCCCATAAGAAGGTAGATATTACCCATCTGGTAATATGCTTCACTTAATTTTGGAAAATCCGGGTATTCCTTTGCGAGACGTTCGTAATAGCCGAGAGCACGATCGTAGTTAGGAATAGGGTTAACCGGTTCAGGTCCGCGGGGATTCCTTTCATACGCATCCATTTTCTTTTCATAGTCTTCTTTAGCCTTAATAAATGCATCACGATCCAGCTCGTAATACATGCCCCCAAGAGTATAGAGTACATCTGCACAACGTTCTGATTTTTTTGCGTTGCAGTTTTCCAGCAGTTTCAGGTATCTGTCAACAATCTCCTGTAGATTTTTTCCTTCAGGTTTATTTTTCTCAAAAGCTGCAGCACGCTCCTGAGCGATTGTCTGCTTTTTCTTTTCAAGTTCCTGAATTTTCCTTAACAATTCCTCTTTTTTGGCATCCTGAGCACTGGTTGACAGAACAATACTCAGTAGAAACGATGTCAGTGCTGCAAGCACTAACAATACCCGCGATCTTTGCTTTGACATGCTGGAAACACTCCTTTTATGTGCAACTATCAGACTCATTTACTGTATATTTTCGAGCTCTTTCTTCAATTTATCGAGCTCACTATCGATCTTTTCTTCCTTTTTCTGTTCAGATGCCGGCAGACGAGATTTCATCATTCGTGTCGCCTTGGCAAGGGCATACTCTGCGTCTGTAACTATCTGCTCTTTCATCATGAAGAAACGTTTGTGTGATTTTGCTTCAAGGGTGTATTTAAAAAAGTCGTATGACTCTTTTGAATATTTATCAAATTCCTTCTGCAGTTCCGGACGCTCCTCAAGTGTTTTGTTTGTCGGTTTTCTAAGTGCGTTCTTCTTTATTCTCTCGGAGAACGGAGAAAAACCAGTAACCGTTTTGTCAAAATTTGATGAACGTGTTTTCAGATCTTCATCAGTAATAAACTGACGTTTTGCTGTTGCAAGACTCTGTTCGAATGCTGCAACCGCTTCAGGATATCGCTTTAACAGCATTAAACCATAGCCTTTAACCAGAAACGCTTCAGGTATCAAAGGTGTTTCAGGATATGAACTAATCAACCTGTCAATTGTTGAAAGTGATGCGTTGGGTTGATTAACTTTGATCCAGGCCCAGGCGGTTCCAAGCAGTGCCTCATCACCGTAACTTGACCCAACACTTACTCTCTGATAAGCTTCTACTGCAAGTTTCAATCTATCACCCATTTCAAAATAGAGATGCCCCATTTTCAAATTTGCTGCATCCTGTAACGCCTGGTCAGCCGCCTGCTCCGTCGTATCATTTATAATATTATTTAAATTTGTGAGCGCCGCTTGTTCTTTATTGTTTTCGATATTAATAATTGACAACGTGTACTGTGCGTAGAGATATGATGGTTCTCCGGGTTTAATCCCACTGAGTAACTGCTCTGCTACATTGTAGTTCTTTCTCTGAAAATGTATTTCACCCGCCAGATAATCTGCATCGGTTTTAATATCACTGTCACTATACAGATTTGTAATGAATGCGTGATTTTTCAATGCGTCATCATGCTTTCCCTCTCTGTAATCAAGTGCCTGGAAACCATAGATGTATTTTGCACGCATATCTGATGTAGTGTACTCTTCCAGAGCTTCTTTATATACCTGACGTGCAATGTCGTTCATATAGAGGAAACGATAGCTGTTGCCAAGGTACCAGGTTGCTTTGTCATTCAGGTGAAAATTAGGAAAAAGTGATATAACTTTTCCGAATGCATAAGATGCCTCCCAATATTTTCCAGCCAGGTATAAACGCATTGCTTCGCTATATGCATCGTTTGGTGCCAGTACCAGCTGATCGTACATTCTCTTTGAAAGACGCTGTTCACGGGTCGGCCCGAAATCTGTCGACACTTTAAGCATACCAGAAAAAGAACGTTCATCGCGGTTGTTGAGACTTTCATAAAAGTTCTCAATAAAGCTATACCCGAGATGAGCATCAATATTGAAATAATTGATCATTTCCGGAAGTGTATAAATAAAATTGTAATTAAATCCGAGATAGGGAATATTGTTATTTGTCCATCCGAGCTTAAGCCATATGCTGGGAATAAACATATACTTTACATGTACGCCAAGGTGATGAGCTTTAATATTATCTCCGACAAGTCTTCCTAATTCATCAAGACCCTTCGACATATTTGCGTAGTCATCCCAGCCGCTGTACAGTTCACCTAAAAGGTTATCGGATATGTACTCCACATCACCAACAAGATTATCGTTGAATACGGCATACCTGATACCTGCACGGAAACGGTTTGCTGTTACTTCTGAATAGTCACCCCATTTAATCTGTGAAGGCAGCAGATCCTGAATAGCCAGACTAAAACCAAGGTCCCCGAATCGGTAATGATCAAGTGGATTGAGATAGATACCAAGATCCATACCCGGGATATTCGCCCATTGAATATCCCCGAACTGGTTCTGGATACGATACTTGATATTTGTTCCAAGCGTCAGCCACGGAAGCACACGGATACTGTAATGGCCCATAATCCAGTAATCCTGAAAACGGGCATCACCGTCAGTACTGATTACATACCCGCTGGATTGAGTTCCTTCCACTTTCCTTCGTTGAACAGTTTCACCACCCCAGAGCAGCGTAGCACCAATGGTATGATTTCTTAAAATCGGGAGCTGTATGCCGAGGTGCTGATAGCCGAGCGGCCCCAATTTATCCCCATCAAACATAGACCACCGATAGGAACCAAACTCCAGGTGAAGCTGATTCACTCTGTAAAGCAGAGCCGGATTCACTAATGCCGATGACCAGTCTGTCAGATCCTGTGTAAAATCTGCCTGAAAATAGGGGGCATCGTATCCACCCTCTGCGTGAGATTTCGATTCTGTCCCTGCTAACAGCAACACCAACAGAACCAATTTTAACAACATTGGTGCATTTTTGTAATGAGACATCAGCTACCAGCCTTCCAAA
>CAYMGX010000058.1:0-23871 GCA_964390065.1 uncultured Fibrobacter sp.
AGTTGAGGGACATAGAAGTAGATTTCCAAAGGGACAGGCACAGGGTAGTAACTTCTATGTCCCGACTCCGCATTTCAGAGGGGGAGTTGTCCGGGTTGAGGACAATGTGAGTATCCAAATTTACCCGAACGCAATAATTTAGTACACATTGAAACGAAACCGGTTCAGAAAAAAGTTTCGATTTTTACTTTTTTTTAAAATTAATGAATTTTACTTGAAAATGTAGTTCTTCACACGTTGAACTGATCCTGATCAATCATCCCCTTGGTCTGAACCTGCTAATGAGTTACTGCTGCTGAAAAATGATTCAAGAACTGCTGCAGCACGCTCCTGATCAGCTTTGTTTATTGTCAGATTGATCTTAGCGCCAGGCTGTACCTCAATAATATTCATGTTGGTATTTGATATAATACTGTGAATACCGTTCGACTCCAGAATCTCTTTTGCCATTGTAGCCTGAAAGAAATCATCAAACATTCCAATCTCAACCATTTCACAATTCATGCCTGAAAGCCCCCTTAAACTCCCTTAAATAATATTCAGCAATAAATTCCGGTGCATCCATGAATGGATGTACTTTCAGCGTTTGTTGCTTTACAGAAATACCATCTTTGGTATACTCCGAAACACTAATTTCCATACAATTTTCACAGTCATCGTTTTCAATAGTTCGCGTACACTGAAGCGTTTCGAGATTGACAACGATCACATGATACGGTGTAAAAAATCCAATTAATTTTTCATTATCATTACGGACACAGAATGTTTTGTCACCTGTATTATCAAGCATCTGAAGCGGACTTAAATTCAACAACCCTTTATGATACATCGCCTCTACAATCACTCCAACCATGTTTGTTTTTTTGTCCAATCCCGATTTACGGATGACGGTAAGCCGGCAATGCGGTGTTTCGATCAACGCAGTTTCCCTGTTCCTATACTCAGTACGAACGGTTCTGTCTGAAAGAACGTGCCTGATTTTTTCTATATCACCATCAGCAAGCAGTCCCTTTTGCTCCTCGTCCTCATAACGTTTGATATTATCTGATGCCCGCTTAATCATGCTGTTATGCAGTTTCATTACAAAAAAAAGAACCAGAAGAATTACATTGAACGAGAGAATTATTGTTATAATCGTATTGGACATCGGTCACTTTCGTTAAGATTGTACTTTGACCCGTTAAAAATAATTACAGCCCCGCAGGTATAGTTCAACTGATTGATCAGCTAAATGGCATCATGCCGGGATAACCGGTCACGGAATACGATCCCTTATACAACTTTTAATTAAACCTCCAAAATTTAACCTTAAATGGGAAAAAACAGCTTTTTGGAACAATAACTGTCATGAAATCAAGTACATGCTTTCAAGTATTTTTTTGTCAACATTGTTTATTTAACATTAAAATACTCCTGTTGTCAACTATCGCAGTATTTTTTACGATAACACTTTTTAGTAGAATCAGTTTGGTTGTTATACCGTTTTGTGCCAATGGAATCTGTTTATTCCATTGATTACACTTCAATTCAAACTATCTATAAGTGTTTAGCAAGAACATTTAAATGTGTGAATACTTTTTTCATTACTTTTTTCAATAAAATCTTATAAGAATCAGGCATTAATTTCCTTTCCTGCTTATATTTAATGGTATTGTCGAAGAAAATACGGCTACTATCAAATGAATGGCACAGATTTTGTTACAAATGTTGTTAAAAGGATAGAAACATTAATTATCAATAGGAAAGACCATTATGTCGATAGGTGATGCACGAAAGTTCTTATGTGAAATCATTGAGAATGACTCACTGAGAGGATATCTCAACAGAGCAGAATCAAGGGTGGAGATTAAAACAATACTTAAAGAAGTCTGTTATGAATTTACCTATGCAGAACTCGATGATGCTTATAGAAATCTTCTTGTTAACTGCCAGACCGAGGATCAGGCAGAGATGATCAAAGAAGTAAAAAAGTGGTGGGATCTGTTGATGTTTGTAACACCGGAACATGTACATATCCACGCATAGTTTCTTTAAAACAAGAGATTTTAATGCGGTTATTCTTCTGATAATCCTGTGATGAGATTGTGAATTCACACAGGATGGAGGCTGCGTAGTATCTTTACAAATAAATTATACCATCAACATTCGGAGCACTGAATACTTTATTTTACCAGTAGTTGGCCAACAAGCAATCCATCACCGATGTTAACTGCATATATTCCGGCCGGAAGAGCATTTAATACTGCGCTATATTGTTGTGATTTTGTTCTTTGAAGGACTCTTTTTTGAACAAGCATCCCTTTCATGCTGTAAATTGACACTACACAATTTCCGCCCGATACATTTCCATTGTAACACAACAGTCTGCTTGATTGATCAAATACAAAGCCCTTTGCAGGTACCACTGCAGCACTTGCCGGAATTGCGTTTACGGCCTTCTGGTATACTCTCACATAGTCAACTTCATACGGTATCGGAAATGTTGAACCTGACGGATCACCTCCATTTGCACCAATGGCAAGATTCAGCAGTATATAATGGTTTTGTAAAAATGGATTACTGCCATCCGGATTAGCCATATTCTTTACAAGTGCTTCATTCATCAATTCACCATCAAGCAGCAGCCTGATCGTATCCCTGCCCCAATCCATTGTCCATATATGAAATTTATCAACCCACTTTGCGTCTTTATTTACAAAGTACGAAAGTGGTTTATTTGCTCCATCCCACTTTGCTTCCCACCGGGTTGTCGTACCCCATGCGAAATTGGCAAGGATACCTGGAACTCCACCGGTCTGATAGAACTCAAGAACATCGATTTCACCATTTGATGGCCACTCACCACTTACTCCAAGTGTCCAGATTGCCGGCCAGCTCCCTTTCTGAGTGTTTATCCTTGCCCGTATATCAAAACGACCAAATTTCCACGTCTTTAATCCACTACTGTTAATGCTCGCTGAGGTATACTGTGCGTACTGACGATTTTTCTTCCAGTCAGTACTACCCGATACATAATTGGGATTTAAAACCTGTTGTTTCCGACCCTCAATCACAAGAAGCCCGTTTTTAACTGATGCATTATCTGACTGATACCATTGAAGCTCCTGGTTACGTACAAATCCGGTTTCATAGCGCCAATTGGCAGCATCCGGTTTCCCGTCTTTGTTGAATTCATCATTCCAGACCAGTGTCATTCCATCAATTTTGGGTGGGGTAGTCGCATCGGGTTTAGCCGGATCAATGGTTTGAGCTGTCACTATAACTGAAGACACCAGTATACCAGCCAGTAGTTGTGCAAAATGTACCATTACAGCTTTCCGTGGAATAAATTATGACGTTATCACGTTATCCTTGGTGCATCACCAGATAGACTCTCTGTATGCCATGACAAGTAATATACAGATAAAACTGCTGACTTTCACAAATACACCATTCGGGTCAACGATAATTATTTAGGGAAAATCGCTGTTCAAAACGTATTTTATCATGAAACAGAAACAGTGTTTACATTTGCTAACAGGTTTTCAACAGACGTTTAATTGTATACGTAATTGTTATGAATATTACATTTCTTGGAACAGGAACATCACACGGGGTGCCATCAATTGATTGCATGCGTACCAATTATGCACATTGTCCGAAAGACGTTTGCAGAGCATCACTCCATGACAAAAAGCACCGGCGCACCCGTTCGTCAATACTTATACAAAACGGCAATAAAACGCTTCTTGTTGATATCTCTGCCGATTTCAGGTATCAGATGCTCAGGGAATCTGTTAAAAGCATTGATGCAGTTCTTTTAACGCATAGTCACGCTGACCATATAGGTGGCATTCCGGATATTCGTTCATATACAACAGATAAAACGTTGACACTCTATGGATCATCAGAAACAATTGAATCGGTGCAGCTGTCATACCGTTACATTTTTGATCCGCATGTATGTATCGGTGGTGGTATTCCAAAAATTGTACTTTCTGAAATTGCAGACAGAATTAAACTCTGTAGTCTTGATATTACACCAATCAGTGTGAATCACGGGTCACTTGATGGCGCATTGGGATTTCGAATTGGTGATCTTGCATATATCCCCGATATTAAAAGCATTTCCGATAGCGAGTTGACAAAAATAGCAGGTATAAAGATATTGATACTGAATTGCCTTAGAACTTCACCACAGCATTCGACACATCTCACAATGGCTGAAAGTACAGCACTTGCCCGGAAAATAGCGCCCGAAAAATGTTATTTTATTCACATGTGCCATGACATCCATTATGAGCAGGACTCTGTCAATCTTGAATCCTGGATGACATTTTCATATGATGGGCTTACAATCGAACTTAACTAAGAGGAAAGGAATATATAATGCTCCTGTACAAACAACAATTTATTGAATTTATGGTGAGAAGCGGTGTACTGACATTTGGTGACTTTGTTACAAAAAGCGGCAGAAAAACTCCGTTTTTTATCAATACCGGTAATTACAAGACTGGTGCGCAGCTTGTCAAACTTGGTCAATACTATGCGGAAGCCATTATGAATAATCCCGGTTTACAATTCAATGTACTTTTCGGACCTGCCTACAAAGGTATTCCTCTTGCAGTGTCAACATCAATGATCCTCTCCGAGAATTTCAATAAGGATGCGGCTTTTTGCTTTAACAGAAAAGAGGCAAAAGATCATGGTGAAGGCGGTACACTTATTGGGCATAAATTAAAAAATGGTGATAAGGTTATTATCATCGAGGATGTAACCACCGCAGGAACATCGGTACGTGAATCGATTCCTATGCTCAAATCAATCGCGGATGTCACCATCGCAGGACTTGTCGTGTCTGTTGACAGAATGGAGCGGGGAACCGGAACAAAAGGTGCACTTTCAGAACTCAGGGACGAATTCAATATTCCTGCTTTTTCTATTGTGTCACTTGCTGAAATTATCGAACATCTTCATAACAGAGAAATTGATGGCACAGTGGTACTCAATGATGATATTCTTGGAAGAATTCATGAGTACAGGAAATTATATGGGTCACAGGAATAGATACGTAGTGTTTTTTACCAGTACCAGCCACTCCGGTATTTTACTGTACCCGTGATAATTATTAGGTGGCTGGTTTTCAGACAACGGGCTCTCGGTTAAACAGGAGTGTTACCCTGAAACACTTTAAGAGAAAATATTCAAAACGGACAACCATACTGCTTCTGATGGTGTCACTTGTGCTTGTGGTATTTATAGTACTGCGTAATGCAGGTACATATCTTCTTGTAAAAAATCCACTTCCGGAAGAACTTGATCTGATATTTACTTTTGCAGGCGAAAATGCACGTAATCATTATACTGAGGAACTGTTGCGGCAATTTCCCGGGACTCATTGGCTGTTAAGTGACTACAAAGATGGTTACGTCAGAATTCTTCGCAGAGAAAATTTTGATATGTCAAGAGTAACTATTATCGATACCTGTAAAAATACATTTTCTGAGGTACTGGCGCTTAGGGAGTTCCTGCGCCTCTCCGGGAAAAATCTTCTCAGGGAGCACCGGAAATCTTTACAAGTAGGACTTGTTTCGGGACCATACCACATGCGCAGAATCAAAATGATGACTAAAAAAGCAATTAAATCCAGTGAAATCGACTTTTATTACCTACCGGTTCCACTTGACAAATACAACTGGACGAGCACCATGTTTAAAACATGGTGGAACTCGCCTGTTTATGAAGTTGTTTCATCAGAAATTCTTAAAATAATCTATTTTAAATTGTTCAAATAGCCTGACAGTCAAGACTGTCATTCATACTGTCAAGCAGATACAAAAGTAATTTTTCAACCGAATGTGGACCCGTTCCATCCCCAGAGTGAACCGGGGATATCACTGAAATTTATATAAATCCTGTCCACAGGAATTCCTGTTTCACTGGTTACATAGCGAGTAACCAATTCTGCAAATGCAGTTGTATTCTTTTGTGTAATTCCGCCAATACTACGTAATTCAATGAATGCTGCTTTCCCGCATTTTCCAGCCATTGAAATATCTGCCTTCTCTACTATGATCATTATGTAAGAAGATGGTTTTGAAAACACACCGGAAACAATCTCACACAACCCGCTATGCATCGATTCTATTTTTGTATCAGACAAATCCTCTGTCAATTGAAGTTTTAACAACGGCATTACTACCTCCTTTTAACATTAACGTATTCTTTCGATATCCGATACGATTTTGACAACTATATCACCATCAATTAAATTTAATATACATGATACCTGTTACAATGAACAAACACGGGAAAGGCAAAAATACATGAACGAACATCAAAGAGTTGTTATTATCGGTGCAAGCGACAAACCAGACAGGTATTCCTATAAAGCATTTACGATGCTCAAAGAGTATGGTCACACACCAATTCCGGTGCATCCGGTACTTGCAACAATTGATGGCTGCAGCGTTGTTGCATCACTCGATAGCATTCCACCATCAACGGTCGATACAGTTACCCTTTATGTAAATCCTGAAATTCTAAAAACATACGTTGAAAATATTATCAGAATTAAACCGGCCAGGGTTATCATGAACCCCGGTACAGAATCCGATGATGCCGGGCAGAAGTTTTTACAAAACGGGATCAATGTTCTGCGTGCATGTACACTTGTATTACTTCGGACAGGTCAGTTTTAACTTACGAAGGCCGGTCACCCCACTCATTCACAGCAACAACCCGGCCGACCGATCCGATTCTGCCGGTGAGACAAGATCTGCACTGCTCAGCGTTTTCATCAAGACATGGTTTATTTTCGTACAAAAGATAGTTTTTTCTAACTTCTGTAGGTGTCAATTGAGGCATTATCACATTGGCCCCAAATGTAAGCCCCTGCTCCCGTCCGTCAGGTTTCATCGATTGCAATGCAGTAGTTGCTGCTATATTCACGTTTCGTAAAACAAGACGTGTCACAGCAATCATCTTCAGCGACATCCGGAATATATCATCATACTTTGCAAGTACATCATTTTCATATGATGCCATCGGTGTCTGGCGATGAACAATATACGGTCCCATTCCGATCATGTCAGTATCAAGCTCTTTAAAAAACAGTATATCATTTGCAAGATCCTGTACCGTCTGTCCCGGGATTCCGATCATCACACCAGTCCCGGTTTTGTATCCGATTTTCTTTAATATTTTAAGACAGTTAATTCTATTCTCTAAACTTTGTTGCTCCGGATGTATCCTTGCGAAGATCTCCGGTGATGTACTCTCGATACGCAACAGGTACCGATGTGCACCGGCATCATAAAAACGGCGATACGTTTCCTCTTTCTGTTCACCAACACAAAGAGTAATACCGATACCTTCAGGAAGTGCATCCGAAACAGAACGTCTCTTTATCTCCTGAACAACCTCAACGACAGCATCAACAAAAGCGCTGTCGGTACGTTCACCCGATTGCAGTACCACTGATCCATACCCCTGCCCTGCACACCACAGCGCGGCATCAACAATCTGCTCTTTTGACAACTGATACCGCTCCACTGCGGTATTGCTCTTTCGTATTCCACAATAGTAACAGTCACTGGTACAGATATTGGAAAACTCAACAAGTCCTCTGAAATAAACTTTATTACCCCGTAATGTCAACAGCAAGTCTTCGGCCTTAGCCCGTAAAGACTCAACATCATCGACATTTTTCAGGCTTAACAGAAAAACGACATCTTCTTTTGTAAACTCTTTTTTATTCAGTACATCATTTAAGTTCATTATACATCCGTTGTAAGGCTTACTATTTTTGAACGCAGTTCCTGTTGTTTAAAAGAATCGAGACTGTGCCAGTTATACACAACCATCCCCGATTCTTTGGTTAATGGGATTCTCTCAGTCTGTCCGGGAGGAATTTCTCCTGTCAATTTTCCGGTAAAAGACCACCGCCTCCCCCCGATTATCGATGCAGGCAAAATCCGGACATTATACTCTTTTTCAAGTTGTTGTATTGACATTTCCATATTAGAAATAAATGTCCCTTTCACCTTTTGCAGTACGATTATACTGCTCAATAAATGTATCATAAAATGATGGCATCTTTTGACGAATCTCTTCAATTTCACGTTGAATGATTGGCTCACCGATTGCTTTTGTTTCTTCACTTGCAAAATCATCAAGCCATTCCCGGTACGTAATGACTGCGTTTAATTTACAGAACTTGCCTTCAGCACCGGTACGCAAAAGGTCCATAATACATTGCCCGGTTCGTCCGCAGCGATACCCTGCAGTGCAAAAGGATGTGATATATCCCATTTTGCCAAGCTCTCTTACGACTTCGTCAAGACTGCGCGTATCACCGAGAATGAACTGTTGACGTTCCGAGACCTGGTCCGGATTTTCGTAATCGTTGTATGCTCCAAGACCAACCTTGCTTGATGCATCAGTTTGCGTTATGCCAAGCGGGATCAGTGATTTTCTCATTGCAGCATTTTCCCTTGCAGTCAAAATCATACCGGTATATGGTACTGCGAGACGAATCACTGTTATTATTTTCCGTATATCTGCATCACTGACAGCATATGCACTGTTCTCAGCAAATGGTGTATTTTCAGCTGGCTCAATTCTTGGAAACGATATTGTATGCGGACCGATTCCGAATTTATTCTCAAGTTCCCACGCATGTGCAATCAGTGCCATTACTTCAAATTTCCAATCGTAAAGTCCAAATAACGCCCCGATACCGACATCATCAATACCAGCCTCCAGTGCTCGGTGCATTGCATACAAACGCCAGTGATAATGTCCTTTTAATGTATTTTTCGGATGCATTTTTGCATACGTTGCTTTATGATATGTTTCCTGAAAAATCTGATATGTTCCGATTCCAACCTGATTCAGCCGATGAAAATCTTCAACAGAAAGCGGTGCTCCATTGACATTCACACGTCTGATTGCTCCATATCCGCCTGTCTTGGTCGGCACTTTTACATCATAGATTGCCTGAAGTGTCTCTGCCATATAGTCAACATCAGACCGGGGATGCTCCCCATATACAACGATCAGTCGTTTATGCCCGATTGTACCAGCCAGCACTTCAATTTCCTGTTTAACCTGATCAATCGTAAGCACACCGCGTTTAATTGATTGATTCTCGGCACGCAAACCACAATAAGCGCAATTATTGACACATGTTGTTGACAAATATAGCGGTGCAAAGGTAACAATCCGGTTATCATACACTTTATTTTTTATCTGTGATGCAGCCGATTCCATTTCACGCCACAAATCGGGATCCCTGACATTAAGAAGCATCGCCGTTTCATCAGGATCAAGCGATGTAATCGACAATGATTTCTGTAGTATCTCCCGTATACGCCCTTTATCCGGATTCGCATGTGATGCAATCTTTTGCTCTATAAGGGCATCATTGATAAAATCACTACCATCAGGATTAAGATATTTTGCAATCTGCTCCTCTTTAATTTTAGATTTTCGCCACTCTGCTGCTGTTTGAATTGCCATTTTTATTTCCTTTGTTATTATTTGTCTATTGTAAAGCAGCCTCACCCCCCCGGCCCCCCTCTCCACAAGCGATAGAGGGGGGGGGGAGTTTGAATAGAATTTTGTCCATAAATTGGACAAAATGTCTTAGCTCCCCCTCTGCCGCTTGCGGAGAGGGGGCCGGGGGGTGAGGCTACTTCAGCACTGCCAACGCTGCCGGAAACGGGGTCAGTACCCGTTTTAATACACCCTGAAGCAGTGAAATTGCGATTCCATAGTTGGTTACTGCAACTCCTGCTTCCCGGGCTTTTTGAATCCGCACAAGTTTCTCTTTTCTTGTCAACATACATGCACCACAATGAATTACCAGTTTATACTCAGACAGGTTTTCCGGGTAATCTCTTCCGCTTGCAATGTCAACGTTCAGGTCTATTCCCGTATACTGGCGCAGCCAGCGCGGGATTTTTACACGTCCGATATCATCCTCTGCTGCATGATGCGAACATGCTTCAGCAATAAGAACCTTATCACCGTTTCTTAACTTGTCAATTATTGCCGCACCTTTTACCTCCTCAATCAGATCACCCTTATATCGTGAAAAAAGAATCGAAAAGGTAGTACATGGAACATCCAGCGGTGTATCGGCA
This sequence comes from uncultured Fibrobacter sp., assembly GCA_964390065.1. GTDB lineage: Bacteria > Fibrobacterota > Chitinivibrionia > Chitinivibrionales > Chitinispirillaceae > JAAZBG01. The sequence continues at coordinate 10,128 of CAYMGX010000058.1, forward strand.
ACCATCTTCATGACGATCTGGGAATCACAGATGACAAGATCCGGTTTTTTATTAAGCATACTATACACATGCGAGTATTCGCGTTCCTTTACAACAAGAGACAAAGCATCACAATCGAGTGCATCACGGATTGTCTGTACCTGTGGAAGTATCAACCTGCCCTTTGGTGCCTGAAGATCAATTGGTACAATTAATACCGCAAGTCCTCCGGGTTGTATCAGATCGCTTATAAGTGCGGGATCTGTAAGCCGTTCTTCCGGAAGCGCACTCATGAGTTCGGCCTTGAATCTGCTAAGATATTTTTCTCTGTTCGTAGAATCAACGCTGGAACACATAATAATTCTATCAGTTGTCTTTTTTACAATGTCAAGCCAGACTTTTGATACCTCGTCGGTATCAACTTTATTGACAACAACGATTACCGGCAATTTTTTAGCATTTGCTTCATCCGCAATCTGTGTTTCAAAAGCACCCCATACCTGAGGTTCCGTAACAACCACAACGACCTCAGATCTGTCCATTGCAGCGGATGTCTTTTTAATCCGCAGCACTCCCAGCTCCGATGTATCATCAACACCCGCAGTGTCAAGAAATACTACCGGACCAACCGGCAGCAGTTCCATTGACTTTTCAACGACATCAGTGGTAGTACCTGGTACCGATGATGTAATAGCGACATCCTGCCCTGCGATCATGTTAAGAAAACTGGATTTACCGACATTTGTCCTGCCAAATATTCCTATATGTATACGTAACGATTTCGGCGTCGTTTGCATCTATTGCTCCTCTATTTCAGTATCGTTACTTAAATCCCAGGGCCATCAAACCAGCAGGTGTTACCACCTGTTTTACAAGATCTGCTCCAAGCTTTAGTTCAAGAAACTGAATAAAATCCATGTCCTTTACACGTTCATATTCCTGCACAATCTTTTCTGCCTTCTCATATCCGAGAACTGGCAGAAAAGCCGTAATCAGGGTAACACTTCTGTGTGCATACTGCTCGCAAAGCATTGCATTAACTTTAATTTTATCAATATGCAGTGCAAGCATTGCAGTTACCGTTTGAAGAATTTCCATTGACTCGATAAGAGCATGTGCAAGTAATGGTAAAAACTCATTTATCTGCAGCGATCCGGCTCCTGCACACTGTGTAACGACCTGATGATTCGCGTTTACTTTTATGGATGCACTGATTGCTGCTTCCATGATAACCGGATTTACTTTTCCGGGCATTATTGATGATCCCGCCTGCACCGGTGGAAGTTTTATTTCTCCTGTAAAGTGAAGCATCCGGAGGTCATTACATATTTTCATTACATTTGTTGCATACGCACTCAGAATTCCGCTGACCTCAACAAATGCATCGGCATTTGCCGTCTGATCCATCATGTTCTCGCCCCGGGTAAGACCATACCCTGTAAGCTGACGAAGCTTCTCGATCACAAGAAAAATGTAGCTTCGGGGTGCTGTCAAGCCTGTACCGACAGCTGTTCCGCCTATATTGACAACACGCAAACGTTCTTCGCATTTGAATGTACGCCAACGATCCCGCGCTATTGCATCAGCGAACGATGAAAACTCAGCGCCAATAGTCACCGGTACTGCGTCCTGAAGCTCGGTTCGCCCTATTGTCAGGACACCGGAGAACTCCTTTTCCTTTCGCTGTAGTGCGCCCTGCAATAGTTCAGCCGCATGACTCAACTCCTTGACAGCTTCAATTGATGCAATTTTAACCGCAGTCGGATAAACATCATTTGTTGATTGATGCAAATTCACATGTTCAATTGGATGGCACTGCGAATAAGCCGACTTCTGATACCCCAGTATCTCAAGTGACCTGTTGGCAATAACCTCGTTAACATTCATATTTGTTGAGGTACCTGCGCCACCCTGAAGCGCACGTACCGGAAATGACGAATCAAGTTTTGCATCAACGATCTCGTCACAACTAATCTCAATTGCCCTCGCTAATTTACTATCAAGAAATAAAAGCTCCGCGTTTGCCTGCGCACATGCTTTCTTTACAACAGCAACAGCCCTGATAATGCGCATGTTTACAGATTGGGAATGCACCGTAAAATTTTCAAGTGCGCGCAGAGTATGAATTCCCCAGTATACATCATCGGGAATCTCCCGTGTCCCCAGTAAATCATGCTCGATTCTCATCTGCCCCCCTATTTGCCTTTGCTCATTGCAGATTTCACGGTTACGCCATCAAGCATCCCTAGCTTACCGGTCATCACACCAATCTCATCAGTGGTAGCATCAACAACAAGCGTTATCACACTGCAATTCTTCTGATGATACGGAATACCGGTACGGGCAATAATTGCTTCACCGGATTCCGATAAAATCTTATTTACCATCTCTGCACTTTTAATCCTGTTTTCGATAACTATTCCGACAAAACCAAGCCTTTTTTCGGTCATACAGTACCTTACCTTTAATCACAAAAAATCCAGGCTGCCATCATAACAAAAAAAGCCTCAAATGGGCACAGGTACTACTGCGTCCATTTGAGGCTTATCTGTAAAAACCAGTCAATTTCACTTACAACCCCTTGTGTTCAGAGCAATTTGCTCCTCGCCGCAGGAAACCATTGTTTAAAAAACTAAGTAACGTTTAATGTAATATATCATTTTACCCGTAAAAACTAAAGAGAAATATTACCCGGCATGCACTACCGTATCATTTAATCCGTAATACATTGTCGTACAAGTCAGCATATTTATACTTGAATAACAGCTCATTATTACATGCTGCTTGATATTATATATTTTGGCAGTTATATTGATTAAGAGTTGTCCGGTATTTATTGTTTTTGATAAGAAAAGGTTTTAAGTCAGTTGCAATAATTTATTCCAACTCTGATGAAAGAGTAATAATGCACAACCTGAATCCTGTTTATACAGACAAAGCCGAATGTCAGGACTGTTACAAATGTGTACGGGAATGTCCTGTTAAAGCTATCAAGATACAGAGCGGTTCAGCAGCAATCATTCCTGAGCAGTGCGTTTTGTGCGGACATTGTGTTGATGTCTGTCCGGCTGGTGCGAAGCGGGTCAGGGATGATCTTGACAAAGTTAAGAGCCTTATTTCAACCGGCAGAAAAGTCTACGTTTCACTTGCACCCTCTTTTGCGAGCGAATTTACAGACATTACACCTCGTCAGTTGATTGCAGCATTAAAACATCTCGGTTTTTGTGCAATATCAGAAACTGCGCTTGGTGCACAGCAGGTGAGTGCACATGTCGCACAGCAGCTTCAATTACAAAAAGGTAAAATTTTTATTTCGTCTGCATGTCCCGCAGTAGTTGATTTTGTAACCCGGTATATGCCATCACATAGTGCGTCTATAACAAACCTGCTTTCACCAATGCTTACACACAGTAAAATGCTGCGGAAAAAATATGGAAAAAACATTGCAATAGTTTTTATCGGTCCATGCGTTGCAAAAAAACGCGAGGCAGACAGTCATCCGCAACTTATTGATGCTGCATTGACCTTTGAGGAATTGCGCAACTGGCTTGATACCGAACATCTGCACCCATCATTGATAAAACCTCAAGCCGATGATATCTTTGTGCCAGACGCTGCTGAGGAGGGCGCACTGTACCCTATTGATGGCGGAATGTCGGCAACAATTAAAGCGAATTGCGCTATTAATGATCTTTGTTTCATGTCATTTTCAGGTCTTGACAACATACGAAAGGCCTTGCATGATCTTGACAAAGTCACTATTGAAACCAACATTTTTATTGAAGCGCTCTCGTGCGAGGGTGGCTGTGTTAACGGGCCCAAAGCAGCGCTCAGGGAGGCAACCGCGGTCAAGCGGTATGCGATTGTAAAGTACGCTCCTTATCCAAAGAAAAAAATTCCCCGGACACCATCAATTCCGATTAACGAATTTGTGTCCGATACTCCCTTCGAAGCACCCGCTTTTTCTGCAGACCAGCTATACACAGCGCTTCGTCAGGTGGGTAAAATATCGGAAAAGGACGAACTTAACTGCGGGGGCTGCGGTTACGATTCGTGCAGAGACTTTGCAGCCGCATTATTATCAAAAAAAGCGGAGACGACCATGTGTGTCACTTATATGCGTAAACTTGCACAAAACAAGGCAAGTGGTCTTCTTCGAACAATGCCGTCCGGTGTGGTCATCGTTGACAGCGAACTGAAAATTATTGAAAGCAATTTCAATTTCGCGAAACTGTTTGGTCCTGATATAGAAACAATCTTTGATGCAAATCCGGGTCTCATGGGTGCATCTCTTAAAAAAATCGTCCCATTCCACGACTCCTTTAAACATGTTCTTGACAGTGGGAAAGACATTGTCAATCTGGACTTTAAGGTTGACAGCAGAATTCTTCATGGATCCATCTTTACTATTGAAAAGCATCATGTTGCCGGAGGTGTCTTCGCCGATATCACCACGCCGTCAATCCATAAAGAACAGGTAATCAAACGGGCGCAGGATATCATCGAGAAAAACCTTACCATGGTTCAGAAAATTGCCTATATTCTTGGAGAAAATGCTGCTGATTCTGAATCCGTACTCAATTCTATTATTGAATCATTCTCGAGCCGCTCACCATCATCAGGAAACACTCTTGACTAATACATTTATCGATATCGGTTTTGATTCCCAGTCAAAATGGGGACAAAAGGTATGCGGTGATACGCTCATAGCCAAATTTATTCCGGAACAGGGCCGTGTGGTCGCAATCATGTCAGATGGACTCGGGAGCGGTATCAAAGCCAGTGTACTCTCAACACTCACTGCAAGCATGGCTTTAAAATATCTTGAAAACAATCTGGACATTGTCAAAGCCGCATCGGTTATCATGCGGACACTGCCATTATGTCAAATCAGGCAGATCAGTTATGCAACGTTCTCAATTATCGATATCGCATCAGATCTGACGGTAAACATTGTTGAATATGATACTCCATCTCTTTTGTTTCTTTCCAATAACGAATTTGTGCCGATTGAACGAAAAACCGTCGATGTAACCAATTTTAATCGTCCGGCAGTTCTTCATATGTCAAAAATTACGGCATCAAAAAATGACCGGCTTATCTTTCACACTGACGGACTCAACCAGTCCGGTCTTGGTAAAAGAGGCACTCCTTATGGTTGGGGCACTGATGGCATCAAGGATTTCTTACGATCTCTTGTAACAAAATTTCCCTCTATGTCAGCCCGGGCGATGGCGAAGCAGCTTGTCAATCAGGCAAATGTACATGATGGCTGGCAGTGTGGTGATGACACAACGTGCGGCATTATTTATTTCAGGGATCCCCGCCCGCTGCTTATTACAACAGGTCCTCCTATTCAACAATCAAGTGATTCCCTGCTTGCACAACAGTTCAGGAGTTTTAAAGGTACAAAAGTCATCTGTGGCGACACTACTGCAAAGATTCTTGCCCGTGAGCTGAATCTGAAACTTACCCTGGAAGTGCGCAGAGGCAGTAACGATATTCCACCTCTTGCCCATATGGATGGCACCGAGCTTGTTACCGAGGGAATGATTACACTCAGCAAGGCGTTTGAATACCTCTCGGCAAAGCAGCTTCCTGTATTTTCTCATGACAATGCAGCACTTTCACTGGCAAATACACTCCTTGACCATGATGAAATACGTTTCTTAATCGGTACAAAAATTAATGATGCCAACATAACCTTAAACAACGCATCGGTTGAAACGCGTTACACAATTGTTAAAAAGCTGGCACATCTGCTGGAAGAACGTTACTTAAAAAGGGTTTCCCTGCAAATCATTTAATGATATACTCAATGCATGGGAAAAGATCTTGTAATAATAACAATTGATAATGATCACGCACGCAAAGTGATCGCCCGTCTGTTATGTCAAAAACAATCCATACCACTTCAAAAAGCACTTGCAATTACTGTAAAACCGCCATTTATTTTTATCAGTAACGAATCGTATGATGCATTAAAAAAAGTAGTCGACCAGTATTCACAATTGGGGATTACATTTAAAATAGTTGATTCATTACAAAAAAAGCCGGTTTCCCGATCACACAATAACGCCATACCCGATAAAATACCACCTGTAAATAATGACAATTCATCTCAAAAAACGGAACCATCAAAAACAGCTCATATCGTTCATCATTTACCACTCGATGATATCCCTGTCATTACTGAACAAAGTAAAAAAAAATTCCCTGTCAGATCATTGCTACAGTTGCTGCTGATTATTCTTATTCCGATAGCTCTTGTTATTTTTGCTTACAGAGAAAAAAGAAATGCTTTTCTTGAAGACTATGATGGAAAGGTAACTGACACAAAGGTGTCGAAAACAAAGAAAGCAGTCAGCACCGGACAGTCGAAATCCTCAGAAACCATAACCCCTGAAAACAGGGCAAAATCAGCGGATTTTACCGATTCCGCCAGAGCGTATTATGAAGATTATGAGAAGGCCGTTTCCTTTTTTATACTGGCAATTTCATTTAACAAATACAATTACCGCGCATGGTACGGCCTTGTCAATACATACCACAGTATGAACGAGCTTGACAAAGAAAAAAAAGCCAAGGCCGAAATGGAAATGCTCTTTGGCAAAAGTGTCTTTGATATAGGTTCTATAGTCAGACCCTTTGGAGAACTTGAAACCGCTGAGCTGCGAAGTGACAGCAGCTACTTCCTTGAATACACTACTGAATCATCCAGCCGTCAGGCTCTTGTCAATGAAACATTTCAAATAGTACGGGCTTTAAAGCCGGTATGTAATTGTGTCTCAATTGCAATTTTTGCACAAAAATCTGCAGGAAAAGGTCTCATCGTTCATCTAAAAAGTGACATGACCTTTTTTAATTTGGCAGATTACACTGCTGTAGCTTCGTTTACCTACCTGGAATGATTGGGCGGTGTTATTTTTACCATCCCGTACCAGCGGGATGGTGTTCTGATCTTCGCTATGCAGAAAAAAATGGTCAGGAATCAAGAAAAAAGCTTAAAAGCGTTGCAGTTGCATCGTTCATAGATTGTGGGAAATCACTTTCTGTGCAATATATCTGCAGAATCTCCATGATTGTCAACAGATCTGAACGGCAGAATGCTGTATTTGATTCGTCACTGATATATTCAAGCAATGGTTCGATCGAATCATAGTAGAACACGACCCGCTCCTGCTTTTCCTCAATCGTATCAACTTCATCAAGAAGACGTTTACCATAGGCTATAATGATTTTACGTTCATCAGGTGTAAAATCACACTCGATGCTCTCCGCTGCTTCAAGTTCTGTCAGGTGTAAATCATAAAAACTGAAAGACTTGAGTCGATCAAACGCACCGGCATACCGAAACGAATAGTTCCCGTCCTGCTTAACAAAGTGTTCATCAAGCAATTCATGTGCTTTTGTAACATAATCTTTCTGAACATGGATAGTATGCCGTTTTGTCGCTTCACTTTCGAGAGGAATGGTATCACTTGACGAAGGATTGTCAACGTAAAAAACTACTTTACTATCTCGAAGAACTGAAATTGCAAGCAGTATATCAGTGCGTGAGAATGAGTGATTGAACTGAACAAAATCACCTATATCAAGAGATTTTGATTCATCAACACCAACATCCTTACGCTTCAGGTAAGCATCAATCTCTTCCTGCGATATTTTTCTGTTATCTATTTCGCATTTTAAAAGCCTCAAAGCATCAGGGGTGTATTCTTCCTGACAATCAATAAACTGTTCAAGAAGGTAATCATTACTGAAAGTTTTTACTGATGTCTTCAGATCTTCCATGGTACGTATCCTTTCCTTTACAGTAACTGGAACTGTAATCTATGACATTCGTGTTTTGTGATGATGTGTTACTGACCTGAATATATAATCTGCCTTTTATCTTACGCCATTTCAATTGCTTAGTCATTCTATTTTCACGTAAACGCACAAAGCAGATGTTTATTAACACTATAAACATACACTATTTGTCCAAATTGTCAGAGTCATTTATAAATTTTATATTTTTTATACAATTATTGGTATAACAAATCGTTTTTTTAAAAAAGAGTACAGCAGTATATGGCAATTTACATTCAAAGTTATTATTTTGTGTTTAAATGAAAAAATGAGGATTTACTGAAAAAAAACTATTGTCCTGTTTGATATATACCGATACTATGTAGTAATGAAATAGGCGCGACCCCTGCCAACTTGTGATACAGCTTACGTGTATAAGGAATTGTGCTTATGAAACCAAAACTTTTCGCATTCGACCTTGATGGTACCCTTTTAAACAGCCGTAAAGAGCTTTCACCCAGCAATATAAAGGCATTGAAAGAGATGTCTGATTTTGGATGCGTTGTAGCACTTGCATCAGGTCGTATTGGAAGCAGTATGCAGCAATATGCCGAAATGCTGGAAAGTCGTGTTGCCCTGTTAACCTTAAACGGCGCAGTTGTTTACAAATGTGCATCAGATGTTTCATCACCGGTCTATAATTCTCCACTCCCCGCCGACTATGCTGAATTTCTTATTGATTATGCACACGATAAGACATTTGCAATAAATTACTATATCAATGATAAACTGTATGGATTAAAGCATGATGGCAGCCTTGAGTGGTACGATCTGTACTTCGACCAGACAAGAAGCCAATATGAATATATCAGCAGTTTTTCACATTTCAGTGGCAAAACACCATCAAAGATCATCTATATTGGAGACCCCGGAGAACTTGACATAATCGAAAAGCATTTCCATTCCATCTGGAGCGGGCATATTTATATTTGCAGAACATGGGATTACTATCTTGAGTTTCTCAATATCAATGCTAATAAAGGTAATGGTATTGAGGCACTTGCCAACTCATACGGTATCAGTATCGACAGTGTCGTTGCATTCGGTGATGCACCAAACGATATTCCGATGCTTAAGAAAGCAGGCCTGGGTATTGCCATGAAAAATGCAGGGCCGGATGTTAAACGCAGCGTACGAAGAGTATCCTGCTGCACTAATGACGAAGATGGTGTAGCCCGCGAATGGGAATTGATAAAAGAAGAATACTTCAATTGATACAGTCCCGTTAATGTGCAGATCAGGGGGAAAGGGTATTCTGTGGGAGGTGTTTTAAAAGCAATTTGATCTTACAAGGTAAATTATTCACGACACCCATTTTATAGTTCCTGAAACAAATTACTTTTTAAGCTCTGTCCACGAAAGTTCCTTTACACTTTTGTCACCATCATGCAAAAATTTGCCGAGGTTATTTAAAACATAGGAACTATACTTGACATCTGCATTACCATTACCAAATTTCTTTGCCCCTGCAAAATCTGCAAGACATACAACAGCCCCAACGACTGTTAAATTACCATTCATTTTATCCATTTCGTCAACGACAATTAATCCTTTGAAAGTACCCGTTGCATTCAGTTTTGTGGTTGCATTTTTCATAGGAGAATGGATGATTAGAATTCCGCTTGAACCACCTATGTGGAGTGGACCTGCAGTTGACTCAATATAACGTACGCCATGGAACGGTAGTGTAAGAGCAGATTCTGTAATCTTGTATTTATCAAGAGAACCAGCCGGAACGCCTAAAAATGCTTCCGGAGATCCAAGCGATGCACTCACTGCAACACCCTGTTCAGCAACTTTAGCAATTTCTGCTGCTGATGCCTTCTTTCCAAAAGGGCCAAATCCCTTCCCTGACAATTCCGCACTTCCACTGCTGAGACTAAGTGCACCACACGTGCTGACACCATATACTCCGGGATCACCGGTAAGCACACCATTAGAATCATGATCCATTCCATTAACGAAAATATTCCCCGATAATTCAACATCCGGCCGTGATGTAACCGCAGCCTTTACCGGCGGCGCAGTAATAGCGGTAGCTGTTGTAACAGATGCCACAACACCAATTCCTGTTTCAGATGTATTATCTTTCCCCCAGCTCTCTATCCATACAGTGTCCACAGACGCATTTGTGCTGCAACTAACATTAAAAGTACCCGTTCCAAGAACCTGATCGGTATAAATCTGTGTCCGCGTATTTGGTGTCAGCGATATTGTACTGGTATTTAAGTCTGCATATAATTTTTCTTTTCCCGCTTCAGCAAGTAAAATGGAATTGGTATTTAGCCTCTTTACTCCGGTTCTCTTCTGTGTTGACGAAATGGTCATATACACTGTAACAAATACGATATTCAGGATTATTGCCAATGAAACGACAAAAATCAGAGATGATCCGCGGTTATTTAAAAACATACTGCAACCTGCTTTCACTGAACAATATCCTCGTATATTCTGAATGAGCCAAAAAGTGTTCCTACCAATTTCTGCATTACCGTTTCAGTTCTTTCCATGAAATTTCTGTTACTCTGTTCTTAATATTTTCAATATAGCTGCCAAGATTGTTCATAACATAGGAACTATACAAGATGTTTGCACCACCGTTTCCAAATGTTGACACATCAGTTTCGCCCAGTGTTACAACAGATCCGAGGATATCAGCCTTCCCATTTATTTTGGCCATTTTATCGACGATCACCAGCCCGATGAATCTTCCCTGATTTAGATGCATTTCTGCAGTTTTAAAGGAGTTGTGAACGATCAAAATACCGCTTGAGTAATTACCGAAATCCACTGGCCCTACAGTTCCTGTTATGTAGCGAATACCATGAAACGGGGTTGTTAAGTTCGACGACTTGTATTCATCAAGAGCCCCTGCCGGTAGTCCAAGAAAAGCTTCCGGCGAGTTAAGTGATGCAGCAACCGGCACATCCTGCTCACAGATATTGTTTGACACACCAGAAGTATCTTTACGTTCGACAGGTGCGGTATTATTACCACCGATCTGAGCACTTCCACTTAAAACAAGTGAATCACAGGTACTTACACCAAACAGTCCAGGTCCGATAACGACACCATCCGTGTCATGATCCCGCCCATCGATTGTGATATTTCCGAGAACCTCAACATTTGTTCTTGCTGTTACCGCACCCCTAACCGGAACACTACTTACATTGATTCTTGGAGTCAATGCAGCTATAACAGCAATTCCCGTTTCCGACTGACTATCTTTTCCCCAGCTTTCTATCCACACTGTATCGAGAGTTGTAATTGTACTGCAGGTTACCGTAAAAGTACCTGCTCCCAATGCAAAATCGCTATATGCGGTTACCCACTGATTCGCTGTTGGAACAAACGACTTATCGATCAATTGTGCATACAGTTTCTCCTTGCCGGCCTCTGCGATGGTTACCGAACTTGTTTTAAGTCTCTTTGTACCAGTGGCTTTTTGCGTTTTTGATACTGTCAGATAAACAGTAATAAACACAATATTTAAAATTATTGCCAGTGACACGACAAAAATAAGTGATGAGCCTCTGTTGTTTCTCATTTTTTCCTCTTTGTAAACACAAGCAAGGTTGTTTGCGTACTTCTATTTATTCCTTATGCCAACCAGTATCGTTTCTGAAAGCATGTTTCTGTTTGCACCCTTACCAATATACCCGCCGACAAGGACTTCAATCAGTGATGTATTCTCGAAGCCAGCGGTTAATACTACTCCATCTTTATTTTTAGGGGTAATATTCATCGTATCAATCTTTGAACCAAGCGGAACACCTATGGCATTTTTTGACAAAACAAGAGTTCCCTCACCGCCTGCTGTCTGTATTTCATACGCAATCCGATCGCAATACTGAAGCATTGTCACGCCAATAGGAAATGTACCGGCACCAACTTTACCGCTTAAATAAATAGTATCTGCTCCGGAGGCATTATCTCCGACCCGCGAGATCTGCCTGTATATTGTATCAATATTTTGCCCGGCAATACAGATATAACCATCGGCTTTTGCACCAAGACAATTTGTTGCAAATAGTTTAACATCATCATAAAGAATATCCGCGGCCGGTTTTGCACCAGTGAGTCCCATGTTATAAAATAGCTCAAGCGTATCACTTTTATCAGTATGCAAGACAACCCTTATACCATTGTCGGGAAGACCGTTTCCTGCCATACGAATATCTTTTCCCAAACGTTCTGTAATAGTCACGATATCTTTCTGAATCAATGCCTTTTCATTTTCACGGGTGGTACTTTTAGTCACATAGTTATATGCCTGATATGCCCCCGTAACTACTAATGAGCCGATAAACATAGCGACCATCAGCTCTATTAAGGTAGTACCGGATATATTCTTATTCCTATTGATCATTTTTAAACCCTATGGTCGTGCAATAATTGTTGAAAGCGTTATTTTGTGTGAATGTACCGTGACCGGCCAATAAACCGTAATGCTTATTGTTTTCTTGGAAGAATCAGAATCAAGAAGTTTCCATGACCTGATATATTTATTATTAACAGTATCGCAATCGGTCATAATACTGGAATAATTTGCCATTTTCAATTCTTCAAAAAGACTGTATGCACTTGATGTTGCTGCAGATAGATCTTTTGATGACATGTTCGATTTTATCAGACTCAATACACCGGCATTTAACCCCACAATAATCAATGCCAGTATAAACATTGCAATGACAACCTCAACCAATGTGCCTCCGTGTTGATTTCCAATGTTCATAGTATCTCCTGCAAATGAACTTTTTTTTTAATTATAAATGTCTATTCACCACAAAAAACGGAAGTTAAATTTCCTGCAACACTCTTTTTCGCTGTAACTCATTGTTATGATTTATATTAATCGCGTAAGTAATTTATTTAATATTGTGGTCTCCATTTTTTAACCATACTGCAAGACGAAGTGCACTTTTTGCACTGATTTTCGATTTTTGTTTCACCAGTCCGCGTAACTGACGGTCCGTAATCCCGGTACATTCAGCCCAGAAAGTAACGGTTTGAGGACATTTTTGTAAAAGTACACCTGTAGCATAGTCAAACGTGTCTGATCCGTTCGGGTGATAATCAGGATTTATCAAATGTATGCAGGCAACCGCATACACCTCTTTCACAAGCTCCGCATTGTCCAGGTTCTTTTTGTCAAATACCTTTTTTGCACCGGCCTGACAACAGTGTGCTCCAAATGCTGCTGATTGCACTTGTGTAACCACGATACACGGAGTTTTTGTCCTGTTGTTCTTTATAAATCCAGAGGCAGCTTCATTTATATAATCAGAATCGGCTTCCAGAACACAAACAATTACACGATTCTCACTGCGATCGATCATTTTTTGTGCATCCGCGAATGTTGTAACATACTGCGGCAGGCATATTCCTGTTTTTGAAAATGTATCACAAAGAATCATTGCATATTCTTTATCCTGATCAATTACAAGTACATGAATTTTAAAATCTGATATTTGCATTTGACTCATAGCACACCAGACTAATTTAAACCAAGTGAATCGAAATGTTTCTCAACAGCTTCCTTCAGTCCGACAAGCTCCCCGGTAAGTGCGGCTTTTGTCCTGGGATACAGATTAAACCAGACGGATATTATAGATGCGTAAACATCCTCCCGTGATAAAATCACTTTTTCAGTCTTGTATTGCTCAGGCAGGGAGTCGTATCGCACGAGTATATCTCTACAGTACAATGCAAACTGATCGGCTGTTATTAGATCGTTTGTCAGGGCTGTCTGAAGTCTGCTGAGGGGATTATCCTCAAGTGCCACCTGCACAGCGACACGCTGCTCCTCCTGCACTTTCTCCGTTGACAATATCGCGAAATAAAACAAAACAGTCATTACCACAGTAAAAAGTATTGCCGCAACATAACCAACAACCGGCTTACGTCTGCGTTT
>CAYMGX010000059.1:0-7120 GCA_964390065.1 uncultured Fibrobacter sp.
AATTTCAGTTTGCTTTTTATGTCTTTTTGTTATTGGCATTTCCATCGGCTCTTTTAGCTTCTGTTGACACATTTGGAATCAGGCAGATTTATCCAACGAAAGCTGGTACACATATATGGAATTCTGTTCATTGGGCCAATGGTATAGCTCGTACCGTTAAATATGCTTCAGACCCGTATGATCCGACAGATTGGACTGAAGATCATAGTGGTGGTACTGATGGGTTTTACATTGATGGAAATGGTGTAATGTTGATGTCTGGAAGTGGCCCTCGTTTCCATATAAATTCGTTACGAACTACTAAATCAGTACAGCAATTCTTTTGTGATATTGAATTTACAGCATACTATAAGCGTTTGGGAAGTGCTGGTCAAAACTATGGCGGAATGGTAGTTGGTGTACGAAGTGATCCGCTTGGTCATGCCTCTGCAGGAGGTGATAACTGCAATGCAACAACGTACTATGCCCGTTTCCGTAATGATGGAAAATGGGATTTCGAAAAAGAACTGAAACACTCAGGCAGTACCTACTGGTCCGGTTCAGGATATAACAAACAGGATCCGCTCTGGGGCGGTGCAAAATTGCCGCTCAATCGATGGTTAGGTATGAAATATGTTGTCTATAATGTAAGTAATAATTCAGCAGTTAAACTTGAATCATATATTGACAGCGTGTCAAACGGTGAACCGGTTAATGGTGGAAACTGGGAGTTGGTCGGGACTATAACTGATTCCGGTTCATGGCCATCCGGTGATGTTTCCGGGTGTGGTTATGATGAGAGTGCTATAATTCTTGAGGGGCATGGTACCGTTTTGATGCGTACTGATGGAGATACGGCTGTTTACAAAAAGGTGACAGTGCGTGAGATTGATCCACAAACATCAGATGTGTTTATTAAAACAGAATTTAATAGTCGCAATAACCTGCGAACCGGATCTACACATGCAATCATTGTAAATGGTGTAATCTCCAAACATTCTAAAAGTAATCTTCAAAATGTCAACTATCAACAGTATACATTGCAAGGTAAAATTGTTAATAAACATATTAAAACAGATCCTAATACATTGCAGGTGTTAATTCTCAGCCCTGATCGAGTTACACAATAATAAAGTGACTTATATACACCATTGGGAATGGGTAACGAAACAATTGAGACTCGCCGGAAACGTATGTCTATCAATTATGTTACTGTCAATTTACATAAAAAATAAGCGGATTATCACTGTGTCCGCTTATTTTATAAGCAACAAGTTAATAGGCCACACTTCTCATGTGGCTGCTGGCTACTGGCTACTGGATTCTGGCTACTTCCCCAACACCCTCTCCAGTGATCGTACAAAAAACTCATTCTGCTCCGGTGTCCCGATTGTCACCCGGATTGCATCATTGAGTCCAAAACTGCGCAGCGGTCTGATTGTAACACCCAGTGCCATCATTTTTTCAAATGCGGCCATGCAATCCTGATTAATATAGACAAGAATAAAGTTGGCATCGGTCCTGTAGTACTTCAATCCCAATTTGTCAAATGATGCATAGAGGTAGGTTTTCCCTTCACGATTGACCGCTCTTGATTTGTTGACAAAATCGGTATCGTCCAGAGCTGCGCATGCCGCAGCCTGAGCAAGTGAATTGACATTGAATGGTGCACGTGCTTTTTCCATATCGGTAATTATCTCAGGACGGGCAATACCGTAGCCAACACGCAGTCCTGCGAGCCCGTAAATTTTAGAAAATGTTCTGAGAATTATGACATTATCATACTCTTTTAAAAGGGAAATACTGTCCGGAAAATCACTTCTGTCAACATATTCCCTGTATGCTTCATCAAGAACAACCAGCGTATCCTTTGGAACTTTTTCCATGAATGCCCGCAATGCCTCATTTGAAAAGCTGGTTCCGGTCGGATTATTAGGATTGCAGAGAAAGACAAGTTTCGTTTTTGTGTCAATCAGTGATGCGATTGTATCAAGCTGAAAACAGCCATCAACCATTGGCGCATATTTCATGGTGCCGCCAAAAAACTTTGTCGCAAATGTATATTCCGAAAAAGTGGTTTGTGATGTCACCGCGTTATCACCGGGTTCTATATACGCTCCGGCGATAAGCACCAATACTTCATCGGAACCATTGCCAACACAAAAGTTAGCATTGGTAAGATTGTATTTATGTGACAGTGCATTTTTAAGTTTTACACATGCGCCATCAGGATACAGGCTGATTGATCCAATTGATTGCTTTAATGCATCACCTGCCATAGGAGACATACCCAGCGGATTTTCATTGGATGCCAGTTTTATCGCTCCCGGCTTTAATTTACCGGGATTGTATGGTACCATGTCTTTTAAACACTCTCTGATTTTCATGATAGAGACCTCACAAATGTAGTAAATGATTGAATAATATTCTGTGTTAATTCGCCAGGCAGCCCTTTACCAATAACTCTGTTGTCAATTGAAACCACCGGTATGATCTCCGCGCCGGTTCCTGTTAAAAAACATTCGTCGGCAGTATAACAGTCGAATCGTGTCAATGTTGTTTCTGCCGTCTCAATTCCGGATTTCTGCGCCAATTCCAGGACTGTCCGTCGTGTTATCCCGTCAAGTGCACCTTCTGTCACTGATGGCGTGAGAAGTTTGCCATTCTTTACGATAAATATATTGTCTGCAGAGCATTCTGCCACATGACCATCAGTGTTGAGTAATATGCATTCAAAGCAACCCGCCTGACGCGCCTCAATTTTTGCAAGAATATTGTTGAGATAATTCAGTGATTTTATGCGTACATCAAAACACGCTGATGGAATCCGGCGGTATGATGAAATCATAAGGCATATTCCTTTTGTATAGTACTCCTTTGGATAGAGCTGAATATCTCCAACGATAATAATAACGGTAGCTTTTTTACAGCTTGACGGATCAATACCGAGAGCCCCTTCACCGCGGGTGACAATAAGCCGGATATATCCATCTTTTTTTTCGTTGACTCGTACACACTCGCATACATTGTGTTCCATTGTGTCTATTGTAACGCCAATGTCAAGCATGATTGCGCGGGCGCTTTCATAGAGACGGATCAGATGTTCACGAAGCCTGAATATTGTACCATTATAAATACGTATTCCCTCAAAGATGCCATCACCGTAAAGCAGGCCATGGTCAAAAACAGAAACGTTTGCATCTTCTTTTGCATAGTAATTACCGTCAATGTAGATTTTCATAATGTATCATCCTTGAAAACGTTTCGTAACAGTTCATATTTTTCTCCAAAGGTGTTTTTCAGTTCAATGCCAAAACGATTGACAATTTTCATAACATAAATATCATGGTGGATAAAATCTTCAGCCATGGTAACAAAGCCTTTGCTCGTACTGTGAAGTCCTTCTGCATTGTCAATCGATGCAATGCGCGCAAATACAACTTCGTCAGAATCGGCGCAGACAATAAGACTGCGCCCACCATGTTCAATCTGGATCGTTGTGACAAGAGGGTGACAGTACATTTTGCCAACCGTCGTATCTGTCTCTCCAAAGTGAACAATCGCGATCCTGACATTGCGCGCAAGGGCTGCTTCGAGCGGGTTCCGTAGAAGTGCCATCTCCTGTGGCCATAACGAGACCAGCAGTGTTTGTGATGCATCATTGATAAGCTGTTTTGCTTTGTCAATTAATTGCGCATACACGGTAATCGTTCTCAGAAACGAGAGGTCCGCATTTGATGCAAGCGCGTTAAGCCCGCTTTTAAGATCTGCAAGCGTTGAATCGATCCTGGTTTTGTGTGTGGCAACAAGTTCATCCGCAGGGATGGGAAGATATTTACGTTTCTCGCTGGTGTCGGTTTCAAAAACTGCACCCCGTTCTTTGAGGCGCGACAGTACCTCGTAGATTTTGGATGATGGAATAGCCGAACGTTTGGCAATATCGTATGCCGTTGACGGATTCTCCATAATAAGTGCGATATACGCCTTAGCTTCATTTTCGCTGAAGCCAAGTTCCATTAAATTCGTTTTTATGTTATTGACTACCATGGTAGTTAATATAAGCTGGTTTTTGGGAAAAGTCAACAAAATAGTTCATACGTGAATATCGCTGCGGATGGAAAAGTTATACTAACTATATAAAAATGAAGGACTTGTTACAAAGTAGCAAGTCCTTCTAAAGTGTATATGACTAATGATAGTTAGAGATGACCTATGTCTTGATTGTTTTGACGTGTCACACGTTACTTTTCACAAATCACTTCTTTCTTTGATAATCCCAGTGCTCCGATCATAATATCATCGTTATCGATTCCTGCACCACCGGTTGTCAGATAACCTCCGCTGACATACCCGTTTGCACCTGCAAAGAAAATAAGACTCTGAAGCTGACCAAGGTGATACTCGCGGCCGCCGCAGACTTTAATAACCTTTGATGGCATGGTGAGTCTGAACATACAGACGATTTTCAGGAAATCGAGTGGTGTTTCTTTGGGTGCTGGAACTCTGGTGCCTTTTACCGGATTCAGGAAATTACAAGGTATTGTGTCAACATTAAGGGCTTTGAGTTCGAGGCAGAACTCTTTACGCTGTGCCCATGTTTCACCAAGTCCGAAAATACCACCGCAGCAGACATGCATTCCTGCTTCTTTTGCAAGCTTTACCGTTGATGCGCGCTCATCCCAGGTGTGTGTGGTTACGATTAACGGGAAAAAAGATCTGCTGGTTTCAAGATTGTGATTATAGCAACGTACACCCGCGTCCTTAAGCAAGGCAAATTCATCTTTTGTCAAAATACCCAGTGATGCATGCTTTTCGCCTTTACATTTTGTGAGCGTGTCGGCAATCATTTTAATCTCATCGAATGAAAGCTTTCTTCCGCTTGACACCACACAAAGTGGCAGATTATGTTTGAATGCATGTTCGTAACGTGCCATAATCTCATCGGGAGTTGCGAGATTACGGACTTCAACATCGGTCTTGTTATGACCGCTTTGCGCACAAAACGCACAGTCTTCACTGCAGCCGCCGGATTTTATGTTCATAAGGGAACACGGATCAACCTGATTCTTGTGAAAATGTGCACGCACCTGATCTGTCGCGCCAAACAGTATTGAAAGTTTGTCAACGGGCCAGTTGATAACAGTGTCCATATCTGTTGTATCAATCCCGCCGTTAAGTGCTTTTGTGTAAAGCTCTGATGCAATTTTAAAGTAATCCATGTACTACCTCACTTGACTTTCTATAATAGTTTTTATTTCATTTGCATAGTGTATAAAAAATTGATGCCCGCCATCAAAGGTGTGCATACTGCCTCTTAGATGTTCGCACGCATAGTGACCTGCTTTTACCGGAATGATACTATCTCCGGTTCCGTGCATACAGATCACCGGACAGGATGGTGGTGGGGATACGAGAAGATCTGCCTGCTTAAGGAAAAATAAACCTTTTTGAAGCAAAGGTACAGAATAATTTTCAGAATTCCGGAGTGTCTCAAAACCGCATCGCTTATGAAATTGCTCGAGAACCTTATGCTTGTCTGCTGCTAACTCATTGATCATTGATGCAACAAGGCTGCTTTTGGTACCAAAAGTGTAGCTGTCCCTTCGAATGAATGATAGTGTCGGGGAGAGCAGAATCAGTGCCTTTGGCTGCAGAAGTGGTGCCAATGCGGCAGCAATCATAGCTCCGGTGGACCAGCCGGCAAGAATTGTATCGCAGGTGAAGGAACCAAAATACGTTTGAATGAGTTTTGAAATCCATGTGTCAGATAATATTGTATTGTCAATAATAGCATCAATTAACAGGTTACTGTCAATAAATGTTGTACTATCGGTAAATACAACGTTGAGCAAGTCCGGGGAGAGTGACCATCCACCGAGGCAATAAACAGTCGATTTACTCATGAGATTTCTTCCACCGTTTTAACTGATCAATAATTCTTTTTTCATCATTTTCAGTAAGTCCGAGGTGGCAGGAAATTCTGATCCTTGACAATCCTTCAGGAACAGTAGGGGGCCTTATTGCCGGTGCGGTAATCCCGTGTTCCTTCAGAAAATCGCTTAATAAAAGTGCCTCGTCTTTACTTTTGACAACGCAGGGAATGATCTGGGTTGATGAATCAAGTGTGGAATATCCTGCCATCTGAATTTTTTCCCTGAGCGTTGACGCTTTTGTTAAAAGTGACTGCCCCAGTCCCGGATTTTTACGGATATACCGGATTGTCGCAAGGGTAAATGCAAGTGATGCGTGCGGGAGGCCGGTAGAGTAAACAAAACTGCGGGAAAAATTGACAAAATAATCACGGAGAAGATTTGATCCGGCAAAATATCCGCCAAGTCCGGCAAGGGCTTTACTGAGTGTTCCCATTCTGATATCGATATGATCCTGTGTCCCGGTTGCTTCAGCAAGTCCGCTTCCATCATGGCCGAAAATTCCTGTAGCATGGGCTTCGTCTACCATAACCATGGCACAATTTTTTTGTGCAAGTTCTACAATATCAGCCAGTGGAGCCCGGTCGCCATCCATTGAAAAGACAGTATCGGTTATGATAAGTTTTTCTTTCGCATGCGAGAGCGATAGTCGGCTTTGTAAATCGGTCATATCATTATGCCGGTATCGGATCAGTTTACAGCCGCTAAGCGCGATACCATCATAGATTGATGCATGATTCAGTCTGTCGCAATAGACTTCGGTATCACGGTTGCAGATCGCCTGTATAATTCCGACGTTTGCCGCATATCCTGATGAAAAAATAAGTGCACTTTCTGTTTTTTCCCAGTCAGCGATTTCCTGTTCAAGTGAAGTATAGAGTGATGAATTTTCTGCAACGAGCCTTGATGCAAGATTGCCGCAGAGTTTTGCTCCGGAATATTCGCCCTCTAAATCCCCCGCAGGGAGACTTGGGGAGCGTTTCACGGCAAGTCGCTCAGCCTCTGCTGTAATCTCAGGTATGGAATGAAGCGCAAGGTAACTGTTTGTTGACAAGTCTATAGACTGCCGGTCGGAAAAAGTTTTTACCGACCTGAACATTGATTGTGACTTTCGCTCTGTCAGCGACCGTTCAATGCGATCATATAGTGGCGTATTGTTCATCAAGCGTCTCTTTTAAAGCTTTGTTTGTGATAAAGAACATTTCGTCAAG
>CAYMGX010000059.1:7220-23760 GCA_964390065.1 uncultured Fibrobacter sp.
ATTGCAGCACAGGCCGCAGCTGTGGCAAGCGGATTACCAGTAAACGTATGACCGTGATTGAAAATCCTGTCACTGCCGTAGGTACCCTTGAACTCATCAAAAATTGACTCACTGACAACTGTCGCGCTCAGCGGCAGATATCCACCTGTCAATCCTTTTGCAAGGCACATTATATCCGGTGTCTGCTCTGCGTGGTCGCATGCATAGAGTTTACCGGTGCGTCCCAGACCCATTGCAACCTCATCTGCAATAGTGAGAATAGTATACTTTTTACAAAGAGAGAAAATCCGTTTAAGTACCTTTGATGGATAGACGCGCATTCCAACAGCCCCCTGAACCATCGGCTCAAAGATGCATGCGGCGATATTTTCTCCGCGCGATTTAAGTAGTGCCTCGAGAGAATCCATACATTCCGCATTGCAATGTTCCTTAACACACCCCACCGGACACCGGTAGCAATACGGGGAGTTGGCAAAGTGCTGTTTTTTAAAGGTATCGTGAAAAAATGCATGGTAGGCCGGTATGGAGCCGACCGACATTGCACCAAGCGTATCACCATGATATCCGCCATCAAAGGAAACAAATTCCGATCTGGTGTCATTACGTAATGCATGGTATTGCAATGCTATTTTTAAAGCGACTTCAACAGCCGTCGAACCATCATCGGAATAAAAGATTCTCCGAAGATCACCTGGAAGAATTGCTCCGAGCAGTTTTGACAAACGCAACGCAGGTTCAGAAATGAATCCGGCCATCATGACATGCTCAATCTTGTCAAGCTGTGTTTTTACCGCATTGGTTATATAGGGATGATTATGACCGAATATGCTTGTCCACCACGAACCAATAGCATCCATATATCGTTTACCACTCTGGTCAAAAACATAGACACCCTCACCGCGCTCAATGACCAGGGGCGGGTTCTCTATCTGGTCGTTATAATATGTAAAGGGCATCCAAAGATGCTTAAAGTGGTCTGATTCTTTTACAGAATGTTTCGAGCTGTTCATTGGTATCTGCTCCAAAGGATATTTCGATAAATGGTACAGGGTCAATGTAGCGCTGGATCATGCGGGCGTTATCCCTGTACATAAAGTCAAGTGGCTTATTGTCAGGATTATTCATGATTACGCCAGCGAGTGTAACCCCTGCTATACGCAACTGATTTACAGAAAGAAATGTATGGTTGAGGGATCCGAGGTTTGGTGTCGTCACAAGAATAAGCGGAATATTCAGGAGCTTTATCAGGTCAAGTGTTGATACTGTTTCACTTAATGGCACAAGTAAGCCACCGGCTCCTTCAACAATGAGTGTATTTACATGTGACAGAATTTTATGAAATGACCTGGTAATAACTGATGTGTCAATTGATATTCCGGACAGTGATGCAGCCAGATGCGGTGAACAAGGTGTTTCCAGGCAGTATGGTGTATGGTCAGATACTGTACCGGGAAATACCGGTGACGCATGTTTCTTTACAAATGAAAGATCTGCGTCAGGCGCATCAGGATGACTGCATCCGGTTTGTACCGGTTTCATATAACTGACAAGTCCACTGAATCCGAATGTCTTTATAAGCCGTGATGAAATGTAGGTTTTACCGATTCCGGTTGATGTTCCGGAGATGAAGAATGCAGAATGTTTGCTCATGAAACATCTTCCTTCTGTGCATATCCGATTATTGCACTATACGTAAGAGGAATACCTTTTCCTGATAAAAACCTCTGTTCGTACAGCGCACAAAGCTCTTTTAACATCGTGCGATTCAGCGGCTCTGATGCCATTGCTGTTGCGCCGTAATTACTGATACTCTTTAGTGCATCACGTGCTGTTTTAAAATAAAAAGTCTGGCAGATAGTCTGCGACATGCACACGTTAAAATGCTTTGAGTTAAGGCTGGTAATAAAGTCTGAACTGTTTTGTAAATTAACAGGAACAGAAACTCCAAGGTCCCGCTTGGTCGCATTGAGTTCACAAAATGACTGCTCTGTGAAAACTGCAAACAAAAAATAACCATCAGGTTTAAGAATGTCATGTATTACGGTGATACAACTGTCAATATCCGAGATCCATTGAAGAACTGATGCCGCAACGATTGCGTCAAAGGATGACGCTCTAAAGGGCAATGCATTGATATCGCCCTGAATAGTAGTGGTATTGCGCGTTTTTGCGAGGTTTAATGATGCACGTGCGATGTCCAAACCGGTAACAGTGTATTGTAGGGAGTGATTGTGTGAATATTGTGCAAAACAACCGCTTCCGCACCCGAGGTCTGCTACGGTACGTAGTTGAGAATGAATTGGTGATGAATATTCCACCAGTTTTGATATAAGTAATGACTGAAACGGTGTATTCTGATCGTATCCCTGAGCTTTAAGTCCAAAGGTTGAGCCGATTTTACGACTTGAAGGTGTTTGGGAGAACTCTTGTTTTAACGACACTGCAATTATCCTCGAACTAAAACATCAAATGAACAATCTCAGAAAATACTTAAATTTTTCATAATTTCATAGGTTAATCTCACACTATTCGCGTTGCAGTTTTGCGACTGTTATGGGGCGAGTTGCAAAAATACTACTCCTGTAATGATTTTTGATTTGAGAAATGAGAAAATGATTGTTTATAATGAAATCTTTCATATCTGTTTAAATATCAATGTTTTATTTGATTGAGTGCAATATGATGGAAACCTTTAGCTAAATTGATCGGCTTCTTGTAATACATTGATGTTAAGTGTGTTAATGTTTTATGTGATTTTTAGTTAGTGTTGGCACGATATTTGTTGTAATTTAGTAATGTCAGTTTTAAAGGTAGGTCAATCAATTGAAAGGAAAATACAATGAATACCATCAAATCTATCATAGGCATAGCTGTTGTGGTTTTAGCCTTAACTGGATTCATTGCGTTGGATCCGGCATTTAAACATTCTGCAAATACGATTTCTACTACAGATGAGCTGTCCATGAATGAACAGAACATGGATGTCCGCATTTCAGCAAGCCTTAAACAGTAAAACGCACCTGAGTTAAACTTGTTACTATACCATAAAAAAGGAGCTGTGTCTTACCAACACAGCTCCTTTGTAGAAATATTATAAAATGGTTATTTACATCATATTCTTTTCAGTATAGTGATCACCGTTTTTGTAAATAACCTTTACAATTTTACCTGAAACACCGTTAAAGGTTAGTTTGCATTTTGTCTCATGCTGCTGGTCCAGCATCTCCGGCTCGATACGTGCCGCTGATGCAGGAAATTCCTTACCACTTTCGTTAACAAGTTTAAAATCAGACGCATTCATACGGAGTGGATTATAGGAGTTGTTATAGATATTTATAATTGATGTAACAGAGCTGCCTTTTTGCTGAAGCACCGGAACTGCAAGCAGAATATCCCATTTGTTAACCCTTTTGAAAATCGCGGTATCGGAATAGCCCTCAATGACCCGAACGTATGCTGAGTAGGTTGCCTTGTTTTCTTTGTAAAGATCAGAGAGTAGCTTTTTTGTTTTAGCATTAGTTGAATCGTATAGCATGGAAACATGTGCGTAGTATTCAGCTTTGATAAAACCCTCTTCGTCCTTATCCTCTTTCGCAATTTTAAATGTTGATTCTGCCAGTTCATAATTTTCAACAGCAATTTTACTTATCAACTGGTTCTTTTTGACTTCGATTACACTCTTGTTATTTGCGACTGACATTGCCTTATCAAACGTTGAAAGTGCTTTTACATACTGCTCGTTTGCCATATTGGTGTCGGCAAGCTGAACGAGAAATGATGCATACTGTTGTTTAAGTTCAGGCGAAACATCCGGAGTAAGGTATTTATCCAGGTCTTCAATAAAAAGCGGAATTGCATCAGAATTTGCAGCACCTTCATTGAGCACCATTCCTGCACGGACAAGAATCATTTCAACATAACGGTTTCTAAGTTTAGGTGAAATTTTATCATTCTTGGATTTTACTGCTTTATCATACATCATATAGGCCATTTTTTGCTGATAACGTTTTTGTTCACCCTGAAGCCTCTGGGATATTTTGTACGCATCATCACCCTTACCTTCGAATCCTGTTGAGCATGACATCATAAGTGCCAATACACTCATTCCTGCCAGAACTTTGCCGACAATCTTCATGAATTCCTCCGTTTTGTGGATATATTTTAAAATAGACCTTACAGTTGTACAATTTAACACATTAAAGATGGTTAATACCAGAAGGTATTGTCAATCTTTTTACTCATCTCATAAACGAAATTTACACATTTTTTATCGTTTCGACCGAAAAAAATGAAATGTGTAACAAAATAAAGCATTCTTTCCATCTCTTCGTTAATCTCAACCTCCTTTTCTTTCTTTTAATAAGGTATATTGGTTGCATTATGATTTCTGATAACTCAAAAAAAAAGTATGATTACGCAGTATCAATTGTTAAGATTCTTGTAAAAAACGGTTATACTGCCTATTTTGCAGGCGGATTCGTTCGTGACAGAATTCTGTTTAAAGGTCAGGCTGAGATTGGTGACATTGATATCGCGACGAATGCAAAACCTGAAACCATTGCTCAGCTTTTTACTCATACCATCGGGGTAGGGGAACAGTTTGGGGTAATGGTTGTTGTAATGGGCTCAATCCCGTTTGAAGTTGCTACATTCAGATCTGACATTGGTATCGCTGATGGGCGTCATCCGGAAAAAGTTGTCTTTACTGATGCACGTGAGGATGCAAAGCGCAGAGATTTTACCATAAACGGGATGTTTTTCGACCCTATTGAAGAACGTGTTATCGATTATGTCGAAGGTCTTGAAGATCTTGATAACAGGGTGATACGGGCGATCGGTGATCCGCTGTTACGATTTAATGAAGATTATCTTCGAATGCTCAGGGCGATCAGATTCGCTGCCCGGTTTGATTACTGCATTGATGGTGCAACCTGGGATGCTCTTACGCATGATGCCCCAATGATCAGTCGGATTTCACCGGAACGGATTTTTGCTGAAGTTGACAAAATGGTTACCGGGAAAAATCCTCATGTTGCATTACAGCTGCTTTTTGATAGCGGACTTCTCGCTGTTATACTACCGGAAGTCGCAGCGCTAAGCGGTATTGAGCAGCCACCGGAGTTTCATCCTGAAGGTGATGTTTTTGTACACACAAAACTGTGTCTTGAAAAAATGATAAAGAACCCTGATTCTGTACTTGCCTGGAGCGTACTGCTTCACGATATCGGAAAACCGCCAACAATGTATATTGCAGCAGATCGCGTGCGCTTTAATAACCATGACAAGGTCGGTGCAGAGATGGCACGGGAAGTTCTGCGGCGGCTTAAAGCATCAAATGCCCTTATTGATGCAGTCGGTGCGTGTGTTGATAATCATATGAACTTCATGAATGTTACACGTATGCGTTTGTCAACGCTCAAGAAGTTTCTCTCACGTCCGACCTTACTACAGGAACTGGATCTTCACTTTGCTGATTGTATGGCAAGCCATGGTGGAATTGATAATTACTATTTTGTAAAAGAAAAATTGAATACCATGGAAATCGGTGTCATTAAACCACCTCCGTTTATTGGAGGTAAAGACTTGATTGCGCTCGGGTTGAAACCGGGACCTGCTTTTAGTGAGATGCTTGACACCGTTTACGATCTTCAGCTTGAAGAAAAGATTACGGATAAAGAGAATGCGATCGCATTTGTTAAAAGTAAATGGCTGGAAAATCGTTAATGGCTTGTTACCGGTACGAACCAATTATGTTCAGCAGCATTTATTTAGGATTAAGGACAAAAAAACGGTTCAGCGCTTTGGTTACCTGATGAGCAAACTTGACAAACACCTCTTTGTCATGGTTGGAAAATCCACTTCTTTCGTAAATACCAAATGAATTTTTATCATAGACGGTCAGTGAACCTAAAAGAGCATTGTTCTGATTGAGACACATTGTAATAGCAGTTTTTGAGCAGATGAGATCATCACTAAGACTTGATGACTGAATGTCGTGAATGGTGATGGCGTCTGTTTCGTCGAGACCCTTTAGCGAGATCTTTTTATCAAGTTCAATAATTCTTTTTAAATGTTCTTCTCCTTTTATTGAAAATGATTCAAAAGTTTCGAAACATCCCATTGTACTATTGTAAAGATTAAGGACACAGCTTTCAGCTTCAAGAATCATGCAAGCATTGACAACAATCGTTTTTGCGAGTTGACGAACATTATGAATGCCTGCAAGATCGAATGTGATTTCAGATAACGCGCCGAATTGTATCGATTGACGTCTGGTTGTTTCCAGTTTACTGGTGTTTTCAAGAGCCGCCTGAAGCAGTACGGCAACTTTTTCAAGCAGCGCACGTTCTTTGTTAAATTGTACACGGTCTGAAATCACATGCAGCATCAGAAGGCCACAGAGTGTGTTCTCATAGATAATCGGATGTGCAATAAACCACTTTTTATACACAGATCCGCCGATGTTGACATTAAAAACAAACGATTCTCTTGTACGCAATGCCCGACCTGTAAAGAAGTCGTTCAGACGAACCTGGTCAGAATTGTAAAGGTTGATATCAAATGCACTTGATGCCCGGACAAGAAACTGCTGGATTGACGGATTATACCAGTAGAGGTTACAGAGTTTTCCCTGAAGACTGTTCACAAGCTTCATCATTGCCAGATTAAGACGTTCCTGCAAAGGCATATCAAGATTTAGAATATCTCTGATACCGCCAATAACAGAGAGTGCAAATGACGCATTGATTGTACGTTCATATTCTCTGGATGCTTTAATAATATCGGCTGTAAACGATGCAAGCGAGCGGATATGGCTGATATCATCATGACCAAATATACGTCGTTGCTTTTTGCTGTTAATGTTAATCACCCCGATGACCTCATTGCCGATAAACATAGGGCAGCAGATCGCGGAACAAATATCGCTCCGGTCTTCTGCTATCGGCGTATCGGTAGCTGCAACATTACCTGTAATTAGAAGCGGTCTACCGCTTCGGGCAACCCGCCCGGAAATACCAATACCGATTTTCTGCCGTACATTATTGACAACACGGGGTTCAAGACCATGTGCCATTTCTATAGTAAGGCATCGTTTTTTCTGATCGATAAGCATTATCGAGCCGGTATCAGCGTCAAGTGATTGCAATGATATTGACAGAATAACCTTCAGCAGTTCCTCTTTGTTTTTTGTAAGGTAGGCTGAATCTCTCATTTCCTGCAAACTGGCAAGAACCTGCCGGCGAAACGTATCGGAACTATGGTTTTGCTGTGTGTCGTTTCCGGAAAGAAAAAGTAATCGGGCACTTAAATAATTGATTATGTCGGTGCCATGAAGCTTAAGTGACCGCAGATATTCTGTAATGGATTCATTCGTAGTTGCGTTTATTATCATGTCAATGGGCTGCATTGATGCTATTGCATGGAGCTGGCCGGTGGCGGGGTCTATAATCGAGATAGTTCCCCAGTGACCGCTGTCACGAAGTGCTGCATAGAGCCGTATTACGTCAGTACCAGATCCGACAATAATTACTTTTCTGTCATTTTTCTCACGTTGTACTTCCATGATTGCTCCATTTGGAAACTGTATTCCGCAGTGTAACTGCGAGGTCGGTCTTATTTGTAATAATCGAATCAACCAGCGGGTCGACCAGATAGTTCCTGAGATCCTCCATTGTATCAACAGTCCATAGTGCGATAGTCTTTCCTGGTGTTTTCCAGGATGTCAAAAAATCCCGGTGCGTATCAAATGTTGCAGATGACGGGCAGAGCATGGATAAATTGTCAAGTTGCATCCGGGACAACTCATCAATGTTTTCAGTTAATAATCCAAAGGGAATTCCGTTGTTTTTACCGGTTATTTCCTTTATCACAGATTCGCTAAATGATGTGAAAAAACAATCGTCTGAGCACTCAAAGATGTTGATGTATTCCATTGTTTCATCAATGCACTGCTCAACCTTGAACTCGATATCGAAACCGATCTGGCCGGCACATATTTCAAAGACGTTTTTCACCGTTGGTATTTCTATATTCTGCTTTTTGGCAAGTTTCTGAAGTTCGTTATAGCAGATCTGATCGATAGGGTATTCCTGCTGGTCAGATATAAAGGATGGATCATGAAATGCTATGAGTATATTGTCAGCGGTTCTTCGGACATCAAATTCGATGAAATCTGCACCACTGTCAATCGCTCTCATAAAAGCACCAATAGTATTTTCATGATAAATATCATGAAAACCGCGATGTGCTATTATTTTCTTTGCAATCATGTAGAACTCCTGTTAATCGTTGCATGAAACAGCCTCACCCCCCGGCCCCCTTCTCCGCAAGCGGTAGTGGGGGAGTTAGGAGACTTTTAATCCCCCCTCTACCGTTTACAAAGAGGAGGTTAGGCCTTAATGGTTCATCAGATAGTTCATTAATAATCTGACACCATACCCCGTTGCATTCGCAGGTACATCACTCCGGGCACTGCCTTCATTGAATGCCGTACCAGCAATATCAATGTGCGCCCATGCAACATTGTCATTCACAAATTCCTTTATAAAAGCAGCTCCGGTTATCGAACTGGCATGACCTCTTTTAAGTTTCGACACATTTCTAATATCACCAAGTTCGCCTTTTATTGAATCACAATATTCTTTGTAAAGTGGCAGTCTCCAGACCCTTTCGCCTGTAATTTCTCCTGATGTAAAAAGCGCTGATGCAAGTGTGTTGTTGTTTGAAAATAAACCGGCAACAAAATCGGAGAGCGCATACAGTACACCACCAGTCAATGTTGCAAGATCAATTACAGTTGATGGCTTGTATTTTTCCTGACAATATGCTATTGCATCGGCAAGCACGAGTCGCCCTTCGGCATCGGTGCTCCATATTTCAACTGTTTTCCCGGAATATGCTTTATAGATATCACCGGGGAAATATGCGTTACCACTTAATGCATTATGAGCTGCAGGAATTACTCCGACAACATTAATTTTTGGTTTTATTGCTGCAAGTGATTTCATGACACCAAGTACGGCGGCAGCACCGGCCATGTCAGAACGCATGGTTTCGATACTACCTGTCGGTTTATGGTTCTGGCCACCGCTGTCGAAGGTAATACCTTTTCCGACTATTGCTGTCTTTTCTTTCGATTTAGTGTTTCCTGTATACTCGATGAATATTAGTCGCGGTGGTGTTGATGATGCCTGACCGACCGCAGCGATCAGGTTCAATCCATTTTTACGTAGTTCTTTTTCGTCGAGTGTTGTGACTGTAAATCCATTCTGTGATGCAAGTTTCATGGCTTCGGATGCGAGGTACTGAGGATTTACAACCGATGCATTGTCATTGACAAGATCACGGGCATACAGAACAGATTCACATAGTGCAATTGTGTTTTTAAAATCTGTGCTGTCAAGTGGACAATTAATAATCTCCGCGGATGATATCCGGAACGGTTGTTCTGATTTGTATATACTGAACTTATATGCACCAAGCAGGGTACCCTCAATGATACTTCGGGAAACATCCGGTGTTGCATTCTTTTCAGGAATAAGTATTGAAACCTTATCACGCTTCAATTCCATCGCCTTTTGAATTCCCTTTAATGCTGCAACACGATATTCGGTGTTTGTACTGAGAGCTTTTTCACCAAGGCCACAATACAGGATTGTGACATTTTTCTCATATCGTACAGTTATATCACCACTCTTACCCTGAAAGTCAGGAATTGTGTCTGAGTCAGTCTGATACATGAAGTGAATCTGTGTAGATGACGTGATTGTATCGGAGCGCTTAAGTTTCATTGCATCACCCTTTTGCTGTAGTACCAATCAAAGTCGCCGAAAATAGTTGTTTAAAATGTTTTTTTAAAAAAACGTCCTGAATGTTCGTGTGTTCGATTTCCGGTAGTAGAAAAGTAAAATAATCAAATAAATGCAGCTGTGAAAGTATAATCAATAATTTAATTACAGTATTGTGTACTTTAAGTAAATTATAATTAAGTATTTGCAGTAACCATATCCATATATATATTTCCTTTTCAAATGTATTTTTTTTGTGGTGATTGTATCGAAAAACTGTGTTTGCTGGTGATGTTATTCAGTGTTTTATGAAATTCATACAGCAGTAATGTTCAACAATTTTCTGAGTTTTGGGAAAATAGATTGAAAATAGTACTCGTTTATCCACGTTTTGAAAAATTTTTAAAAGATAACAAAGACCTCGATAAGGGATTAATTGATTATTTTCTTGGTGATTTTACCACTCCGCCATCACTGGGTATACCAATTCTTGCATCACTGACTCCTCCCGAACATGAGGTTATCCTGCTTGATGATAACAGTGGTGATCCTGTTGATTACACCATTGAGGCTGACCTGATCGGTATTAACTGCTTTACACCTCAGGCGACACGTGCGTTCGAAATCGCTGATGGTTTCAGGGCACATGGTAAGAAAGTTATTATGGGAGGATTTTTCCCGTCATTTATGGTTGATGAGTGTCTGAAGCATGCTGACAGTGTCAATGTTGGTGAATGTGAACCTACATGGCATCAGATTCTTCGTGATACACAAGCCGGACAATTGAAGAAAGTATACAAAGGTGGATGCAGTTACGATGTATCAAAACTGACAATACCGAAGCGTGAAATTTTCTATAGTAAAGAGAGTTACGACTGGGATGAGGATCTGGTACAGGTTACCCGCGGGTGTATGTATTCCTGTGCGATGTGCGCAATACCGGCCCATATGGGTCAGAAAATGCGGTTCCGCCCTATTGAAGATGTCGTTCGTGAAGTCAGTCAGTTAAAGTATGAGAATGTGTATCTTGCTGATGATACGCTGTTTTTTCCACAAAAAAAAATGGTTGACTATTCAAAAGCTCTGCTTGAAGCGCTCACTCCCCTAAAGAAGAAGTACTTTGTCGCATCAACAATGGCACTCAATACCGATAAGGACTTTCTTGATCTGATGGCAAAGTCCGGTGTGAAGAATTTTTACTGTACAATGAATGTCGATCCTGTATCCATCAAGGCGCTCGCAGGAGGTAAAGCTGAACAGCAGGTTCTTATCGATCTTGTAAAGAAACTTGAAGATCGTGATATACGTTTTTTCGGGTCATGCGGACTTGGGCGCGACTGGGATGATACATCAATCGCTGACCGGATCCTTGATCTGTATGACAAAGCGGGTATTCACACTGCGGAGTTTTTTATATTTACTCCATACCCGGGCTCTGTACATTGGGATCGCCTGGTACGTCAGAATCGCATTATCGACTACACCTGGGCGCATTACAATGGTGCACATGTGGTTACACAGCCTGCCAATATGTCTGCTGATCAGCTTTATGGTCAGTTTGTAAAGGTGTGGAATGAATTTTTCAGAATGCAGAAAACACAGCACGCGGCAAGTCTTGAACCCGCAACCTGGAAAGACGGCAGGCGTTCTGTCGGAAAACCGTTGGAGCGCCAGGGAGTACGGGGACACGCGGTTATTACCGGAATCGGTGCGTTAACTCCGATTGGTAATGATCCCGAAGCGATTACGAATTCTCTTCGAAACGCCATTTCCGGAATAGCTCCGTGCACCCGCTTTGATGCATCACATTTCAGAACAGATCTTTGCGGCGAAATAAAAGGGTTTGATCCGCTCGAGTATTTATCAAGTGATGAAGTGGCGCTTTATGAAGACCGGTATTTACAATACGCGATAACGTCCGCTCGTAAAGCGTTTAAAAATGCAGGCTTGATAAAGGGTAAAGCTGATAGAAGATCTGATATCGCACTTGTTCTCGGTACCTGCAATGGTGGTTTACTGAGTGCCGAAGAGGAATACAAATGGATTCAGGGCAAGAGCGAAAGAATCTTTGATGAGAAGATGAATCTTACTGCCCAGTATTACGGATTTGGGAAAGCACTTGCTGACGCACTCGGGATAACCGGTGAGGTATGGCTGGTAACCACCGCGTGCTCATCAACAACCGGGGCGCTCGGACTTGCCCAATTGTTAATAAACAGAGGCTATTACAAAACGGTGCTTGTTGGTGGATCCGATACGCTTTGTGTTGCAAATTATTCCGGATTTAATGGTCTTAAGGCTATGTCTACGGAACGTACGGCTCCATTCTCAGAGCCGGTCGGTCTTAACATTGGAGAGGCATCGGTGTTCTGGGTTGTTGAGGAGCTGGAACATGCGCTTTTACGAAATGCGAAATGTCTTGGTAAAATTGCAGGTCATGCTACTACCTGTGATGCCTATCATCCGACATCACCGGATCCTCGTGGTGAAGGTGTTTACAGAACGTTAAAAGGTGCACTTGAGTACAGTGGAATAGATATCAATGCTATCGGATGTATCAATGCGCATGGGACTGGTACTGATGCCAATGACAGAGCGGAAACGAAGGGCATAGCAAAATTTATCGGTGATAATCAGATACCGGTTGCAGGTACAAAATCGTTTTTTGGTCACTGCATGGGATCGACAGGTATTCTTGAAGCAACCTGTAATCTTTTAGCAATGAATGCCGGATTTCTTCCACCGACCATTAATTTTAAAGGTCCCCGTGCGGGTTGTTCACTTGACTATATACCAAATGTAGCCAGAGATAAAAACTATAATGCGTTTATAAGTGCAAATTATGCATTTGGTGGAAATAATGCATCTGTTGTAATAAGCTCGTGGGATACTGTGGTTCCTCAGCGCAGTAATTCAAGTGAACGGGTGGTAATCACCGGAGCCGGAGCGGTGACAAGTCTCGGGCTTACGCTTGATGCAACGCTTGGTGCACTCAATGACGGACGATGTGGTATCGGCAGTGTTGCATCGCTTGGACTTGAACCGCTTGAGGCAACAATGGCTGGTCTGGTTACTCATTTTAAAGCTGCAGATATTGACAGACGTCTTGACTTTACAGGAATGAATCATCTAAGCAGAATGGCGGTGGCGGCATCATTTGATGCGTTACAGAATACCGGGCTCAAAATCCGTGCGAAAAACTCTGAAGAAACCGGAATTGTGATGGGCGTCTGCAACGGGCCTCCCGAGTCTGATCATATGAATAAAGTGTTTTCATCACCGGATTTTGCGTGTGATATTAACAATTTTTCCAATATTACCGCTAATTCAACAGCCGGCTGGGTTGCCGGAGCATTGCAGCTAAAAGGTGTCAACATGACACTCTCTCCGGGACATCATGCCGGAATCCAGAGTCTTGCTTATGCGTATGAAATGCTTGCTGATAAAAGGGCAAAGGCAATAATCGCAGCAGGTTCCGATGAAGTCTATCCGCAGACGTTTTACAATTATAATCTTATCGGTTATCTTTATAATGGTGATCGGGAAAAACTGTATGCCCTGCACTTTGATGACAACAAACGAAAAGTGCTTGGTGAGGGAGCAGCTTCTCTTGTACTTGAAGCATTGACAAGTGCAAAAGAGCGCAATGCAAAAATTCTTGGTGAAGTACTCTCCTATGGAATGACCGTTGATGGTGGTGCTTATGACAGGCAATGTCTTGAACCTGATGGCGTTATCCGGGCAATTCGTATTGCATTGACAAGGGCCGAGCTTGCTGCTGATGCAATAGACTGTATCATCTGGGCACCACAGGGAAATGTACAGGATCGAAAAGTACTTGACGCAATTAATGGTGTTTTTACAAATAGCGCATCACATATCCCATTGTTTACAAATACATTCAACACCGGCTATATAGAAACAGCATCGCTCCTCATGTGTGTTGGTCTTGTTCTGCGATCACTTGACAGGGGCATTCCCGTATGGAAGCAGAAAACAGGTATCACTGACATTGACAGGAGAAAAATGGAGAAAAAACCACGGTATATAATGTCAATTGGCAGCTCTGATGTCGGGTATAATTTTGTCACGATAATCGCAACCGGAGAGAATAGCGGCGAATGATTGGTAATCGTGTTGTAATCAGCGGTATTGGTGTAATCGCAAGCGCCGGCAGTAATAAACAGAAGTTTACAGATACAATTGTCAAAGGAACAAGGGCATTATTTGAAATTAATGATCCCCGTACTTCTCATTTTAATGCGAAATATGCAGGGATTATCAGTGAAGATCTTGAGAAGCATCCGCTATTTGACAAAGATGCATTTACTGCATCCGACAGATATGTAAAGCTTGCATCAATTGCTGCCCGTGAGGCGTTTATTGATGCACATCTTGGTGATGAGCTGCAATCGGTAAAAGCCGGACTATTCCTTGGGACATGTTCAGGACCAATGCTATCCATTGAAGAGCAATACAAAAGAGAGCTTGCCCGGAATGCTGTACCTGACGCAGACGAACTTTTCAAATGTCAGTATTATAGTGTATCGGTAAAACTTGCAACGTATTTTGGTATAAAGGGACCTGTCATCACTGTTACTACAGCCTGCTCGGCCTTTACCGTTGCGGTTGCAGAGGCGACCGATTTGATTCGAACCGGAGCTATTGATATTGCACTTGTCGGTGGTGCAGACTCTTTCAGTACCACAACGCTTGCCGGATTTGCCGGGCTTAAAGCAACGCATGATACAATGTGTGCACCTTTTTCTGTACCGCCTGGATTAAATCTTGGTGAAGGAGCTGCGTTTGTTGTTCTGGAAAACCGTGCTGCAGCACAGTCCCGTAATGTAATAATACTTGGAGAAATACTTGGTTGCGGACTTTCAAATGATGCATATCACAGCAGTGCTCCTGATCCAAATGGCAAGGGTGCTGCACAGTCGATGAAAGACGCAATTGCCAACAGTGGCATTGATATGAGTAAAATTACTTTTATCAGTGCTCATGGTACCGGAACTGCTGCAAATGACAAAGCAGAAACAAAGGCGGTTGTAAAGGTTTTCGGTGAACATGTTTCAAATATAGCGATGAGTTCGTCAAAGGGTGCGACAGGTCACTGTCTTGGTGCTGCAGGAGCAATCGAGACTGCAGCTGCGCTTGTGTGTGCCCAAATGGGTGTTTTCCCGCCAACGGTTGGTTTCAGTGAACCCCGTGACGGGTGCACGCTTGACTATGTTTCGAAACCATCAAGACCATGGAATCGTAATTCTGTATTTATAAAGAACAACTTTGCATTCGGTGGTAACAATGCAAGTCTTGTCATAGGAAACGGATCAAACCACTGGGACTCATCAGTTGATCTTTCGGATGATCCGGTGTGTATCAGCGGTATCGGTGTTATTTCATCTGCAGGTCTTGCATCGCGGATATCTCCGGAAATGCCTGATAGGGCAGCTGGCGCAGAAACCGTTGTGTTTAACAACCGGAGCACAGTGAGATGTTTACGTATTCCTCCGGAGTTGCTTGTTGACAAAAGGATTGATCAGCGCATTGAGCGCAGTGCAAGGATCTGTGCGGCAGCAGTACTGAAAGCGCTGGAATCATGCGGCATTAAAGAACGTCACGTACAACGGATGAATCTTGGTTTGTTTATGAATATTGCTCATGGATCAACCTTTGCAGAAGAAGAACATATTGTTTCACTGCTTCAGCAAAACTATGAACTCAATCACGTAAATGCGTTTCCGTACATTGTGCCTAATTCTGTTACCGGTACGGTTTGCCGGTTATTTTCACTGACAGGACATAATGCAACATTTTGTAACGGCGCGGGGGCATCACTGACAGGTTTACAGCTTGCGCATAGCGCAATCGTTAATAACCACGCTCCGATGCTTCTGTGCGGAAGTGTTGATGATCTGTGCGACAGAAGAACCATTGATTGTATTACGTCAAGTATGATTGATCCAGCAGTCATAATTCCCGGGGAGGGTGCCGCAGTATTTGTTCTTGAGAATGTAACAAATGCATTGTCGCGATCTGTAAAGCCTCTGTGTCTGATACGGTCTGTTGTCAGTGCATCCAGTCAGGCAGATTCAGCTGTTGTATCGTATAAAAATCTATTGAGTAATGCACTGGCTCAGGCTGGTATCACCCCGGACAAACTCGCGGTGGTCTCGTATAATTCCTGGGATACTGAGGCTGACTGTGCAGTCAAAGAAGTGGTTGGAGAGGCCGGTTATTCTGTAGTCGATTGTTTAAAAACAACAGGTTATGCTCCTTCAACCTACCCTTCGTTTAACATCACAGCATCACTTGAGAATAGATTCTTTGATGTTCGTAAGGGGAAAAATTATATTCTAACGTTTTTTAATGCCAGACATGCAACTGACTGTGTGGCTGTTTTTGAAAAGGTATTTTGAATAGAAAGAGTCGGCATCATCTATGGCAGAGAATATTCAGCAGACGATTGATAAGCGAAGTGCTGTTATTAAGAAGTTTAAAGAGGAACTGATACGTCGTTTGAATCTACCGTATACACCTGATGATCTTCATGAGGATGTGTCGCTTTTAGGTTCGGGGCTTGGTCTGGATTCGCTTGATGCGCTTGAAATTGTGTTGTGTATCGAGAATTGCTTCGGTATAAAAATTCCAGACCAGAATACATCAATTCTGCGTTCAATTAACACTATTGTTGATTATGTTCTCCAGGAACAGGCAAAGAAGGGCTGATTCACGATGAGAAGTTCACC
>CAYMGX010000060.1:0-23046 GCA_964390065.1 uncultured Fibrobacter sp.
CCACTGTTACCGTGGGTTGCCTTGACAATCTTTGCATGCTGACGAAACTTGGTCCACACAGACTGACCAAAAACCATGATGTTGGGTCGCATGATAGGCACATCGAGAGCTTCAAGTACTGTCTTGAGAGGGTCACTTGATGCATGTGAAAACTGGGCTGTACCCTCCAGCGCTCTCCTGTTTGTCGCAGCATAACTACTAGTTGCAAAAACCAGATCTGCAACTCGTTTCTCTCTGTCTAAAAGGATCAGATCTCTGACAGACTCAGCCTGGTGGGCTTCTGGATCATAGCCATCTGGAGCATTGTCGATATCGTCCTGTGGCACTAACCCATCCAATGCATGGTCACTGCAGGACGAATCGACTTCTTCAAAACCGAAATTGACAACATTCGGCTTGGATGTGCGACCTACAGAAGTGTCGGGTATGGTAAAACTGTCTTCTTTTGCATACTTCTTATACTTGAACGCCTTGGTTCCGGCCGGAACTCTGGGCGCGACCTCATCGGCGATCAATTTACCGTTTTTGTATGCTACCACAACACTTACCAGCCTGTTATCGGTCGGAAAAGGCGCAGCTACACCTGCCATTGCCAATCCGACGAGCACAGTGTCGGGGGTTAGATTCATAAATGTAAGGATTGTGGTTTTTACTAAAAACAGATCATTCTGCCAGAAAACCACCCCGACAGCAAACAGAATAAGCGATAGTATCCCGAAAAACTTTTTCACACTAAACTCCTTAACAAATGAATAAAAATGAACTTTTTAACGAATTACTAAAAATGAACATTACAACTAAATCAGGCTTGCCACGCTACCTGCTTACTCTGCGTGCGTGATAGCATCCGATACAACCAGGCTACCATTTGGCATCACAAGAACCAGATACTGAGTTTTTGCACCTGCCTCGATAATGTTGATATCAATATCTCCATCGGCTTCAGATGTAAGCATGAACGTCGTCTTGACAACAATCGGCATAAGCAGACCGTCTGTGCCAATCGCTACAGTGCCGCTTGACACAGTTTCAACAACACTGTCTCCGTGCTCATCATCAGACAAATATGCAAAACACGATGCCCGAGCCTTGAGAGCATCTCCAGCAGCATCTTCAAGCTGTATTGCAACATTGATAGCACCGGTTTCTGCATTCTCGGTACCCACTGTTATAGTTGCACCAGCCAACTTTCCTGCCAGAGTATTGATCTCTGCCGCAGAAGCATCCAGAGCATCATAAAGACTGGCTTTCTGTGGCTGAACCAGCACCGGCACAACATCGCCAGACACACCCGACACAAGCACCATACCAAGCGCTCTGCACACATCTGCCTGCAGCATTGCATCGGCTAACTTGACACCACACCCATCTGCATCCGATGTAATCAGGTCCCCCCGGGTAACATCCCCACCCAGCTTTACCTCTCCAATACCCAAAAGCATCACATCTACCGGGCCACCTTCTGCAGCACCAATATTGTTGTTCACCCCCAGTATCGAATCTGTTTCGCCTGAAGCTGCGACTACTGTCTTGTCAGTCGTAGAAAACTTGACGATGGTATAGGCAGGGATATCGCCCGCAGCATCGTATCTTTTGACCAGAATCGGATTCATTTTAAAAACCCTCCAAATAATTATGTTAAACTGCTATGTTAAACGGCTTCACCTCTAACGTGACGAACAGCTTCCACTGTTGACACAGTGATTCCTTTTTCGGCTTGCTCATCGATATACGCCCTGGCTCTTTTCCCGACAGATACAGCATCGGAAGCACCCGCAGAAAACTCTGGAGTTTTGACCTCACCTGCCGGAACAATCACTGGCCTGACCTGCAGACTGGCCTTGTACTTATCCACCGGCGATTTTTCACCGGTGCCTGACGAAAACTCCGGAGGAGTTGCCTGATGCATCAGCTCCAACTGCTCAACCTCAAACTGTTTCTGATCTGGCAATACACGGCCCTCACCAATCAGCGTTTCGACAAACGCAGAGAACTCCGCCAACCTGGCATCGGTTTCAAGCTTCTGCAACTTTAACTGCAGTGCGGCATTTTCATCTTTAAGCTGTGTATTTGCTGTCGAGAGAGTGCTAACCTGAGTCGTAAACTCTGCCAACTGGGCAGATGCAGACTCGAACTTAGGAAGAAGGGTTTTGTACTCCTGTTCGAAATCAGTAGTATCGCCATTTTCTTCTGTAGAAAATTCTGGTTTGTACTCGGGAGGGTCCTGAGTAAGAGATTCCAGCAACCATTCTGACATTAGTTCGTCCGCTTTCTCCTGGCTCTCTTTTTCAATCAAATAGTTTTTCAGATTTCGCAACACACGACCAATGTCTTTGGTGCGCCAGACTAACCACTCTTCACTAGACATCGCGAACTGTGGCAGATCTTTACCGAAAACCTCAACTATATCTACAGAAACAACAGATTCTTTACCGTCATTATTCCCAGGCGCACTGAATTCGCAAAGTGGCTCTAGCCCAGGACAGGCAGGAGACTGCGCACTAAGAAGCGCAACGTGGTTCAGACTGTTAAAACCCTGGTCAAAACCTGCTGAGACATCCGGGAAAGCCCCTTTACGTACCAACGTTGCAAATTCGGCCACAACTTTACCTGGCTTAAAAAACAGCACATCTCCAACACGTTTCAGCTTTTCTACGAGCCCAAAGCTCGGCACAACCTTCTTGTCTGGATGACCAACGATAATATGTGCAGGTTTATCCGGATCGTAATTTGCAACAACCCTATCCAGAATCTCCCCGGTGATCAAATGTTCAGTACCATGGCGATCCTTGTATTTTCCTGTCTTGATCAACTGATGCCATTTTGCCATTTTCACTTGCTCCGATCGTGTCCATAATTCATAATTTTAACTCCTTCACGATTTACCCGCCTTCAGGCTCTCTGCCTTCTGACCCAAACGTATGATAAAAATCTACCATCAACGGGACCAAATAAGATTTTGAACCGTTCAGCAAATTTTGCAGCCTCGTAAATGCTATTATTCGTATAACGTAGCAGTGCTATGCACTGCACATATACTCTATCAAGGGGATTTAGATGGCGGAAACAGCGGCGATTGCTTCGATACTCAAAGCGCTTTCTTACGGAATACCTGCAGCGATACTGGTGTCTGCAGTGCTGATTTTTATGATTTTATCAAAAAACCAAAAAGAGAAAACCGATCGCGATCGTGTAGAACACATGGCTAAGTGGAACTCGATGGTTGACACCCAAAAAGAAGCAATCGAACTACTTGTTGACTCACACAAAAAAATGGTTGACCAGATGCTGAAAAATCACCAGGAGCAGCTCGACCGCATGTTTCGAACAGGAGAGCGACATGCACAGACACTCGAAGCAATGGGTCACAATCTCGCAATTTTATCCCGCGCAATAGAACAGTATGCTACTTACCCCATCAATCAGAAAGGATAACAGTATGAGTGAAGTAATGCAGCTTCGCGGCAGGCTGGCAACAGCACAAGAACTGACAAGAACTCTCGAAATCGGACTCGATACCGACATCTGCGAACTGCGGACCCTCGCAGACAAATACGAAGAAAAAACCGATTTGCGAGCTGAGCGCATTGTAGTAATTGCACACAGAATCGAAGATCAGGTAAAAGGTCTGCGAAAACTCAAACAGCAGATTAACGATCTCAAAAAGGATCTGGGCGAATAATGCGGCAGGGTGAAGGAAAAGACCAGGCCAGAGAGATGTATGTACATCAGCAGATGACCTTTGACGAAATCGCAAAGCGACTCGGCAGATCAGATAAGACTATACGCGAGTGGGCTGCAAGTGGTCGGTGGAAAGTTGAAAGACAAGACTATCTGAAAACAAGAATATCCGTACACGAAAAGCTTCACAAACTGGTCGAACAGCTAACAGACCGTATGATCGACGACTGCACAACCGGCGCAACTCTCAGTCCGCAATCGATGCACGCGTTGACGAATCTGGTCACAGCAATGAACAACCTCTATAAATACGAGGATAAAAAACAGTCTGAAAATGACACTCCCGACAAATCTGCTGCTACACCCGAGCAGATCGCGGAACGGGTAAGAGAAATAATGGGAGCATAATGCGACAGGAAAGCTTTGTATCTAAATACTTTCTACCTTATCAGATTCGATGGCTCAAAGACAAAGCCCTCATAAAGATATGGGAAAAATCGCGGCGCATTGGTGCCACATACACTCAAGCTTACGAAGACGTTTCGGATATCGTTACCAGATACGAATACACTCCTGGCCGACCTGTTACACGCGTTTATTTTGCATCAAAGGACGAAGATGCTGGTAAAGAGTATATAGAATACTGTTTGAAATACGCGAAAGTCTGGAATGTAGTTGCCACAGACCTCGGCGTTCAAATAATAGACGAAAGCGAAGGTGTAAAAGCCCGGGTGCTCGAATTCGCGAATGGCGGCAAGATAATAGCTCTCTCATCTGCTCCAACCGCTTTTAACTCCAAGGGCGGAAAGATCGTCTGGGATGAAGCAGCTCTGCACAAAGATCAACGGTCAATGTGGTCCGGTGCTCAGCCAGCTGCGGTAGTCTGGGGTTATCCAATTCGAATTCTTTCAACACACAAAGGCAAGTCCACTCTTTTTTTTAATTTCGTAAAAAATACCAAAGCAGGTAAAACCGGATGGTCCCTGCACCGGGTAACAATCAAAGATGCTGTCGCAGAAGGCCTCTACGACAAAGTGACTGGCAGGCCGACTACGCAGGAAGAACGGGATGCGTATGTCGAGAATATTCGCAAGAGCTGCCAAAGCGACGACATCTTCAATGAGGATTACATGGCGGATCCGGTGGATGCGACAACCGCATTTATCACCTATGACGAGATAACACTGTGCGAATCAGATACAGTGTTACGTCCGTTTGAGTATCTGCAAACATGTCCGAACTCTCTTTTCCTTGGATGGGATATCGGACGAACAAAAGACCTCTCTGTTATTCCTATACTGGAACTGGTTGAACCATACCTGTACTGTCGCTTCATTCAGGAATTCCACAAAACGAAATACAGAGTTCAAATGGAATTTCTGGATACCTGTATGATGTTAAAAACCATGCGCAGAGGATGCATAGATCAAACCGGAATGGGCTTACCACTTACCGAGTTTGCACAAGACAAACACGGTAAATACAGAGTTGAGGGTGCAACATTCACCAATGCAAACAAAGAAATCCTTGCGGTAGGAACAAGGCAGGCAATCGAAGATAGACGCATCATACTACCGGATTCTGAAACACTACGAAACTCCATCCATTCAATAAAAAAAATGGTTACTGCTGTAGGAAATGTCAGATACGATGCAGAGCGAACGGAGTCAACAGGGCACGCCGACCACTTCTGGGGATTAGCATTGGCTATCCACGCATACACTGGCGGAAATTCCGGTCCCACATGGGCCCGCTCAGCCAGTTTAGGCGAACAAGAAAACCTGGACGCGTTTGCCGAAAGGATCAACTACAATGACTATTAACCCCGACGCGAAACAAGGCCGTTTGAGGCCGAGTCTGTGCGATTCGCCCAGATGGACGCAATTTTCTTTTTGTGCCGTTTTGAACGGTATTAAACGCCATACTGCGCATTTTGTGACGTCGGGTTCAAACTACAGAAAGGTTCCCGGATGAATCGGCTTTATACAAACTCTTCAGGGTCAAATTTCGTAGAGTTCTCATCTTCGAGAACTCCTCTTACAAAAGAGATCGCAACGCGACAAACGCAGGAGCTGTGGATATCTCTGTACGATGCTCTTCCAAATCCCGATCCGGTTTTAAAGAAGTCTGGTAAATCGATTGAAATTCTCGATGAGATCAAACGGGAGCCACAGGTTTCTACATGCAAAATCTCACGCAAGAGCGGTGTAAAAAAACGACCGTGGAAATTGGAGCAGGAACATGCGTCAGCAAATGCAGTATCCACTGTCGAAAAAATCCTGAAAAATCTCAAAATGAGAGCGACAATTACAGAGATGCTCGACGCATGGGGCTATGGATATTCTGTTGGAGAAGTCGTCTGGAAACGAGAAGGCAACCTTCTGGTGCCAGACAGAATTGTCGGTAAACCGCAGAGCTGGTTTCATTTCGGAAAAGAAAACGAACTGCGAATCAAAACAAAGCCAGGAGATTGGCGAGGTGAGCCAGTTCACGATCGCAAGTTTCTGCTCACAAGTTATGAAGCATCATTTGCAAACCCGTATGGTGAAGCTCAGTATTCTATGTGTTTCTGGCCTGTAACGTTCAAGAAAGGCGGGCTGAAGTTCTGGGCCAAGTTTCTTGAAAAATTCGGTATGCCTCATGCGGCAGGGAAACTCCCGAGAGGAGCAGACGCTGCAGAGAGAAACGAGCTGATTCGATCGCTTGGTAATATGGTCCAGGATGCAGTTGCTGTTTTTCCCGACGATGCTTCGATTGAACTGCTGACCACAAATGTCACTGGATCATCCGATGCATACGAGACATTCGCACACTACCACGACGCACAAATATCAAAAGTCATCCTGGGACATAGTGGAGCTGCAGACAGTACGCCGGGCAGACTTGGTAATGATGAATACGCGTTGAAGGTTCGTACCGACATTATTGACGACGACTCCGATATGATAGAAGAATCGTTTAACACGTTAATAAAGTGGATCCACGAGCTAAACCCTTCGCTTGGACAACAACGATGCCGGTTCGAAATATCGTGCCGAACGTGACAGTCAGCTTTTAAATACCGGTAGAGTTAAACTGTCAAAAAATTACTTCGTAAAACGTTACGATTACGACGAAGATGATATAGAAGTTGTAGAGCCAGCCGCGACCTTCAACCCTGAGTTCTCTGCACCTGCCACTGCAAAAGCGAAAGAGACTTCTGTACAATCATCAATGGATGAGCTGATTGACAGCCTCCCTGCGACCCTGCTTCAAAAACAGATTGAAGGCCTTTTAAAGCCAGTTTTAGAGCTGGTTGAAAAGGCAGAAAGCTTTGACGAAATAACCAGTGGGGTGGCAAACCTCTTTCCCGATCTCGATTCGAAAGAAATCGAGAACCTGATCGAGAAACTGACGTTTGCTGGTACTATCAGCGGTCAGATTGACGACATCGGAAAATAAGGTTCTTACCATGGCCAATATCCTGATCGACATTTTCAAACTGAAACCTGCAGAAGCGATCGCATTTCTGCAAAAGAAAGGCTATACCTTTTCATGGAACTGGTTTGAAGTCCTGAAGGAAGCTCATACACATTCATTCACAGTTGCAAAGGTCATGAAAGCGGATATATTGCAGGACATCCGTTCAATGGTTTCAGAGGCACTCAATGAAGGTATAACATTCCAGCAGTTCAAAAAAGAGCTTGCGCCAAGACTTAAAAAGAAAGGATGGTGGGGACGCCAGGAAATTGTTGATACAGAAACCGGTCTGATTACAGATGTACAGCTCGGATCGGTCAGCCGCCTGAAAAAAATTTACCAGGCCAATTTGCAGACGTCATATATGGCAGGGCGATACAAACAGCAGATAGCTGTTTCCAAATCACGACCATACTTACAATACATATCTGTCATTGACGGGCAGACAACCGAT
This sequence comes from uncultured Fibrobacter sp., assembly GCA_964390065.1. Taxonomy (GTDB): domain Bacteria; phylum Fibrobacterota; class Chitinivibrionia; order Chitinivibrionales; family Chitinispirillaceae; genus JAAZBG01. Next base: position 7,595 of record CAYMGX010000060.1, read on the forward strand.
CGGTGCAGATCAATGCATCTTCGGATTTTTCGGGCCGACGACCCCATCTGGGATTACCTGTATACACCAAATCACTGGGGATGCCGGTCAAGAGTTCGGTCTCTGTCCGATCGCCAGGTAGATCCCGACGATATAGATGATTCTGATGGTAAACTGGTTTCAAAAGAAGTTGTCCTGGGCAAAGACAATGACAAACGCACCGTTTCTGTTACCGGTTTTAAACTGGCAAATGGTTCCGTTTACTGGCCCGATCCCGGCTGGGATTACAATCCAGGTAAAACCGACTATAAGCCAGACCTGTCAAAATATGACAGCGATATCCGGCGATTTTTACAGGAGTAATAATGCTGGTAGCACTGCTGACCATGCTCATCTGTGTACTGGCTCTCTTCATTTTACACAGATGGCTCTTCTCAGACAGAGAGTGCAGTCATTATACAAATGCCTTTACCACCGTATTTGGCAAAAAAGCAAAGGAAAAATAATATGTCCGACCCATCCTCTCCACCTCGCCGCGGTCGCGGTCGTCCAAAGTCCACTACACCAAAGACCGGCTTGGCAATTTCCGACCAAATCATTCCATGGAGCTTTGTCTTCCTCGTCCTTCGACATTGCAACAAAGACTGGGACACCACCATGGACTGTTTCTGGAAAGCTAAACACATAAAAGGTCCGAACAGCATCCAGCGATATATCCGCGCTGGTCTCAAACCGAACCAGTTCGGGAAACGCTACATCCTGCTTCCAAGCAAAGAGCGGGAGAACGGCCAGATGGACAGCATCCGAGAATGGTTCAACACTCTATACGAACGCAAACGTGCTCCAGTTCAGGAGTGCTTTGATATAGTCAGCTTTTTATCAGGAAAGATGGATTGTGGCGACTCCAAAAGTAAAAGTCATGTACGGCCCCGTTACCCGAAGATTGCATATAATCAAACGGAATGGCGGGAACCTGCAGAAACCGCTCGCCGAAATCGGCGAGATTATTCTCAGTTCGATTGAAGAAAACTTTCTTCAGGAAGGTCGCTACCAGTCTGCAGATACCTGGCATGGGGGAACAAACCGCTGGGTAGACCTGGCGGAAAGTACAAAAGAGCAAAGAAGGAAAAAAGGGAAGTGGCCGGGAAAGAAACTGCAGATGTCTCAGGGTGGACTGGCTGCGTCTATTGCTGCAAATATCAGCGGTGACACTCTGGAGATTGGCACCAACAAGGTTTATGCTGCAATCCAGCAAAAAGGCGGGAAAGCTGGACGCGGCAAAAAAGTTACGATCCCTGCACGTCCGTACTTGGTAGTCCAGGATGAAGACCTCGACGATGCTATGGATGTGCTTGGTAAACATATAATGAAAGAGTAAAACGTGGGCAGCATAAAAGAGGAGATTCCGGACGGTTTTCGCATGATGCATTGTCAGATGTGTAATTGTAGCTGGCAGGCTCTCTGTTTCGAGTCGTCCGAACGATTGGAATGCCCAGCTTGCGGATATATGGTTCAAACTAAACCTTCTGATAAGGAATATGTTATGCCTATTGATTGGAGTGCAACATGGAAACTGAACGTTTCTGTACCACTTTTACCTGTTACAGAGCCTCCATGTAAGGACTGTCTATATTGGAAACCTCATGCACAATTTAAATCCAATCCCAAAACCGGGAACGTTTTTCAATCTGGAATTCGTTGTTGCACCTCTGAATGCATGCACTGCGATTTTTCCTGTTACGAACCCAGAAAGGATTAATAGTGTCATTTAAACAATCTCTTTCCATCGTCTTAGCCTTCGAAGGCGGGTATATAAACGATCCGCACGACCCGGGTGGAGAAACTAATTTCGGGATCTCAAAAAAAGAGTACCCCACCCTGAATATCAAATCACTGACTAAAGATAAAGTGGCCGATATTTATAAACGTGATTACTGGGACAAATGTCGTTGTGACCGCTTGCACCCGGGCGTAGCACTGCTGGTTTTTGATACGGCTGTAAACATGGGTGTACATACCGCAATTATTATGTTGCAACAGGTATCTGGTGCAAACCCGGACGGCATTATTGGTCCCCGTACAATCGAAGCTGTCAGGCTCACCTATCCCTCAAAGCTCATCCGTGATTATGCGACACTGCGCATGCTGCGATACACAAGCACCAAGAACTGGCAAAGGTATCGTACAGGGTGGACCCGGAGAATATTCGGCATTGTCACAACTTCACTCACACAGTTCAGCGCAAGGGACGATTCGTGAGTGAGAACCTGCGGCAGGCAGACAAACCGTGTACAAGTTGCGGTTCCTGGTATCGCAGAGGAGACACGTGTAACAGATGCGGTTCTTATCAACCAGTTCCGACCTCGTTTTACACCGACGACGATAAAGTCTTCTCCCGGGAAGGTAAGTCGCCCAAAGGCAGGCAGTGGGACAGCAAGAGGCATAAATATGTATCGTAAACAATACGCTCGTAACCGGGCAGATAATAGACCGGCTAAAGTGACGACTCTCGTTGCCATTAATTTCGCGATGGGGTCATTTTTTATAATGGTGACCGGTAAAACTGCCCCGTTAGAGCTTCCTTTAAATACCATTTGAAAGGGCTTTGTATGTATCAAGATGATCGATTCTACAACATTGTGCGGAGAACGATTCAAAAACAGATCAACATTCTGAAATCATATATCTCCGAAATACGCAAGACGGATCCCGAAGTTGAGGCAAACACTATCCTCGCAATCCGACACCTCGAAGATGCCAGGATGCGGCTTGGTAAAGCAATTCAATATGCAGGAGACGGTGTCTCTTGTTACGATAAACAGAAAGGTTCTCATGATTAAGATTGTCAACGATCAATATAAACTGCTCTTTGCAAAAAAAACTCTCACTCAAAGGAGTAACCATGGATTTCAATTATGATATGCTCAGACCTCTCGATGTCGTATGCACAGCATCAAAGTCTTTGTCAGCCAGACTGATCCGTTTATGGACAGCAAAGCTCAAGGGGTTTAACGGTGTTCAGGAAATGTTTCGAATGCAGATCGCAAACCATTGCGGACTGATCGTTCAGCTGGAGAAAAAACTCTGGATCGCAGAAATGCTCTCAACAGGGCTACAGATCAACAGTCTGAAAACATATCTGAACAATAGTCGAGAACAGATTGTTGCAATTCGAAGATTGCCTGTTTTCATTGATGAACTGACAAATTCCTATGCAAATGCAGAGGTGATAAATCTGGCAAATGCTACGGTCATATACGATTACAAGGGATTATTACAGTTCCTGGGGATTTGTCCCGATAATCCGTCATACATGTACTGCTCAGAATTGTGTGAGATAATCGCCAATCATTATGGGAGCTCCTGGGACCAGAACCAACTGAGATGGAGTGATTGGAAAGAGGCGAGGATCGCACCGGTAGAGATTCAGTTCGGGAAAAAAGGAACGCTTGTTGAGGACTGGTTGAAGAAATAAGGTGCTTTAAATTTGGTGCGTGATTTTATTGCGCACCTTTTATTTCATATTCCGTAATTCACAATTAATATTATCGAGTTTTTTCTGAATCGCTTCTAATTGGCGCTTTATATAGTTGCCTTCATATATTCCAACAACGCCACCACATTCCATACATTGTATAAATTCAAGTTCACATCCTGGGTTTTTATTTTCAGGCTCTTTTAGCCCAAACATGTGGCTACCACATTTTATACATGTCTCAATTGGCATAACGACCTTCCTTGAAATTGAAAAATCAAACGTGTATTAATTACTTTCCCATTTGTTTAATAGCTTCACTAAAAACATATCCTAACCGCCCGATATTTTCACCTTCTATTACTCTTATTTTTCTGACACCAAAACCAGATGTCGCTACAAATATCGCTTTTACACCGTTCTTTATAGTGTAAACCCTGTTTGCATTCATTAATTCCATACAGCCATATTGATCCTTAGCCTGCAAATATTCAACAAACTGGTCAAAATCTCTATCTGTAATTCCGGCAAACGATACCTCCATATCACTATCTTCTATTATTACAGTGTCACCAATTTGGGGTATATAATATTTAGGTGGTTCTGTTGTATTATTGTTCTTTTTAGATAACTCTGAAGAGTTTACGCCGTGCTCACTTTCATAAGCAACGGACATAATCCCCACTAACATGAAAAAACCAACTGTTAAAACTATTGTCCAAATAAGTCTGTCTTTTTTTGAATCATTCATAACTTAATCCTTTTGCAGAGATTCTATAATTCGGAACAATTGGCTATTTTGGTCCAATAGTTTTGCATTTTGTTCCAGCAGTTTATGATTCTGGTCGAGTAGTCCATCATTTTGTCTCCGAAGCCAGTCACGATCTTTCTTCAGTTCTTCTACTTCAGTATCTTTTACACCTGTAATAAACGTCTTTTTATAGTGTGGTAACCCATGACCTGGTTCGGTTTTTTCTAAAACTTCTTGTGTTTTTTTCTCGTTTTCAAGATCAATTTGAAACCCTATTTCGCGAAGCTTATCAACAAACGCAGGTGACGGAGTTATGCTACACTCCATTATCTTATTCAAAAAATCTTCGGTTATGTTGAGTTTTTTTACCACAACTGGTATTAAATCAAAATTACCAGCAACCTCTCTTTGAATAGTACGACATAACAATAAATCACATGTTCCATTTTCCAGCCACTCTAAAGAACAATTAAAGACCTGTGATATCAACTTAGTGGCAGAAGAACTCAACTCTGTTCTTTTGTTTAACTCTAATGCACTGATATAAGATCCGGTTAATCCTATCTTTTCACCAAAATCCTTCTGCGACAAATCAAATGCCTTTCTGATTAAAGCAATACGGTAACTCAACACATTTGCCATCTTTGTTGTTGACCTCTCGACTGAGTTGTGTTATATTCAACTTAGGGTTGAAGTTATAAACTTTTATAAACAAAAAAAGGAGCACCTTTAAAAATGCTCAACTTAAAAACACGATTCCGGATTGCACTCGCAGCGTCAAACCAATCCCAATCCCAATGGGCAAGACGCCACCACATAACCGACCAGGCTCTTTCTCAAACTTTAACAGGCAGAACTGTTTCTCGTCGTATCACAACTCTGGTTGTTGCTTTTATTGACACAGAGTTTCGCAGGTTAAAGATATCCATCGGAACTCCCAACAATTCAAAACACGACAAGGATCAAAAAGGCAGATTAACTGCCGTTTAAATAGGGTTTAAAGAATATAAGTCAGATTTTCAGGTGTCACAATGTCCAAATATCAAAAAAAAATAGACATACAGAGTTCGATGCTTAGCGAGCTGTTTGAGAACCAGGACCTGTCCGGATCTCTCGACATCAGCACAAAGCTCCGCGCAGCTCTAAGCGCAGCAATAAAAAGAAGTCCTCTGTCCAGGCATCTTATCGCAGGAAAAATGTCAGACCTGATGGATCGAGACATTACAAAGGCAATGCTCGACTCATGGACCGCAGACTCCAAAGATGCCTGGAAGTTCCCTGCAGAATATATCCCCGCTTTCTGCTTGGCAACCGAAGACACTTCTCTCCTCGAACTGATATGTAGTGAATGCAAATGCCTTCTTGTAAAAACTGAAGATCAGCTCCGCCTGGAGCTTGGCAACATTGTAGAGCAGGAGATTGCACTGCGTGAAAGAAAAAAACATTTACAAAGTAAGTTGAAAGGAGCTTTGTAGTATGAATAAAAGCACAAAACACAAAACCATCACCATCGGCAGCCTCGGAGTGTATATCGCAAAAGAGCGATGTTTTTTCTATGCGCCATGGATGCGTGACCACAAGAGCACTCGCGTTTCTGTATTCGGAGACTTGTTCGACAAAACAACTATTCACGTACACGACTCAATAACCGGGAAGTTTCTCGGCATTGCAAAAAGAAACAGAGTCGTTACCTCTGAGTTTCTTTTCAACAAAAACTCCAGATAGAAAAGAAAGAGGTAAAAAATGCAAACTGACCAGGAGCTGCGCGAACAGCTAAAAGCCACCGCCATTTCTAGGTTCGGCAACGACATCTATCCGATTGGTGGCCGAAAATCCTTCGACGATTGTTTTTCACTACTTGACGGGCACACTGTCTTCTGGTTCAACACACCGGACCAGAGTTCACATATCGTATCATCAAAAGAATTTCTCAACTCTCAGAAAGGTTTTCAAAATGCAAGACAAAAAAACTACAGCAACACTAATGCTTAACATTGAGGATATAAATACAAGCGACAACAGAGTGATCATCGAAGAGAATGTTACGCGGCTAATGAGTAGCATGCAAATGGTTGATCAAATAGTTCCAATCCTCGTAAAAGTTGTTGACTCCAAATGGAAGCTTGTAACTGGCGGACACAGATTAGAAGCTGCAAAGAGATTGGGATGGGTGCAGATAAAGGCAGAAGTTTTTGAAGGTGAAGACGACAAGCTTGTCCAGCTTCATGAAAACACCATGAGAGAAGGCCTTAATTTCATCCAAAAAATCGAGGCTGCAAAATGGGTCCAGGAGACCATGGCGAATCCGGTTGGAAGACCTCCAGAAGAAACTTTCCAAAACTTTGGAAAATTACCTACGCATACCGATGATCTCGTAGTTGAGCATGGAATATTCTCTAACAAAGAAACGTATCGGCAGGCAAAAACAATTTACGACAAATGCATTCCAGAAGTCTACCCACTGATCGACGCTGGGGCCATCTCAATTTTTTATGCGTACAGCAACATCGTCCCAGTACAAAAAACAAAGCAAAAATCGCTACTGCACGACATCGGTATAGATGCCAGCATCGACAAATCTCTGGTCCGCAAAAAAATCAAATCACGATTAAAAAAACAGCGGCAGGAAAAGTCTGGTATCCCCGAAAACCCCAATGCAGATCCTATATATAATGTAGTAAGAGTCTCACCCGACTGGCAAAACGAACTGCATAGCGACATCCGTGAGCTGCCGGTAACCGATTATCTCTCAGATGTCGGGGTACTCTTTCTCGAATGCCCTAACCGCAAGGTTGCAGCCGCACTTGAGCTGATAACTAAGTGGGGACTCACTTATCAGGCAATCATAACAGTATACAACCAGAAATCTCCAACAGAGAAGAGTATTAAAGGGCTGCCTGTTCCTTGGTATATAAGCCAGAAATCACATCACATCCTCATAGCTCAAAAGGACCCAGAGCTCTGCGGTCCGACAGTAGAAGACATCCCTGCAGTGCTTAACCGTCAGAAACCCGAAGAATCTCTGTTCAATATTGTGTCAGAAATATGCCCGATCGAAAAAGAGCTTCGTCTCGACATGTCTGGCACTGTTCCTGTAGACGGCTGGAAAGTCTGGAAAATCGACTACGCAAAAAAAGATTAACCTGATAGGAACCGACCATGGATATCTGGATTACTACAAACGAAGCAATCGACCTGTTAGGCATAAGTAAGCAGGCTTTTCATAAAGCTCGCTTACTGCGCAAGTATAAATGTCGCCCAGTGTTTGACACTGGCGGCATTCAATACCAGGTATACCTTGCATCTTTACCAAGCGAGCTGCAAGTTAAGTACTGGGATAAAAAGAATGATAACCCGGAAGAAAAACACGAAGCAGTTTTAACCGATGCAGAAATTTATGCAGCAGCACCAGAATTTGCACGCAAGAAAGCAGACAAATACCTGGCTCTGATCACACAATCAAAAGGCCTGGTCGGTGATGTCTTAAAAGCCTTTATTGCAGACTGGAACAGGCAAAACCCAGATGCCAAAAGCAGCTACGCCCGACTCTTAGATGCTCGACGGGTTTATCAAACAGAAGGGCTCTGCGGGCTCCTTGGCCAGTGGGGGGGTAGGGCCGGATCGTCAAAAGTTCCCGACGATCTGTTTGCTTTCTTCAAATCTCTCTATCTCAAGCAGGGGCGTCCATCTGCAAAGTCGTGTTGGAAAATGACCTATGCACACGCGGCAGAAAACGGCTACGATATCGACTTGACAAATTTTCCCTCTCACATGGCTTTTGTCCGCAGGCTAAAAGCCGACGTGCCGGAGCAGGCTGTATTTGCCGCTCGCAACGGACTGGCAGCAGCAAACAAGAAGTACGGCTATTACATAAAACGCAACTACGACGACGTATTGGTCGGTGAGTGCTGGGTCGCAGACCATGCGCAAGTCGACGTAGCGGTCATGTATCAAAAAAACGGGAAAACTAAATATGCTTTCCCGTGGATTACTGTGTGGCGAGACCTGAAAAGCGGCAAATGGCTGGGATGGGATCACCATATCGAAGACCCCAACACCGACCACATTCTGATGTCGATTCAGCGTGCTGCAACGCAATTCGGCATTTGTTCTGAAATGATTCTGGATAACGGTAAAGACTTCAGAGCTAAAACATTCACCGGTGGTAGACGGGCTTTTAAGCTCGATGTTGACACGACAAAAGTACGGTCTTTAACCGGTGCATTAGGCATTACAGTCCATTTCGCATGGCCATATAATGCTCAATCCAAGCCCATCGAACGTGATTTTCTTAGAAACAAAGAATGGTTTTCAAAACACGACTCTGCATATCGGGGTGGCAATGTTGTCGAAAAGCCCGAAATACTAAAAAAGGTAATCAAGAGTGGAAATTTCATGTCTTTCGAGGAATACAAAAAAACGATGGACATGTTTATTATAGATGTTATAAACCAAGCTGTTGTTTCATCTGGACATCGCAAGGGGATGTCTCCCGACAAGATGTGGTCAGATGAGTATCAACAATCTATCGACACAAAAAAAGTAAAACACATCTCAAGTAACGCACTCATGCTGTTTTGCATGAGGACATCATCAGATATGTCTATCAGCCGTCGAGGCATTCGCGACACCGCGTTAGGTGTCGATTACTATAATTCATGGATGGAAGGCTGTAAGGGACGCAGGAAAGTTTATCTGCGCCGCGATCCTCAGAAGATGCAGGAAGCATGGGTATTTGATGCTCAAACAAACGACTTCCTCGGTAAAGCTTTTATCAATAACGAAGTGTCCGCTCTCGCCAATAAATCAGATGTCTCCCGCCAGCAACTGCAACAGCAGATTGCCATAAAACGAAGTGCAGAAAATATGCTTAAAAATTTCTCCAATGTCGATTACGACAACATTTCTACACAACAGAAAATGCATCTGTTGTCCAGAGCTGAAAAGCTGCTCCAAAGCGAAAGCAAACACCTGGACACAAATTCTATGACAATTAATCCAGTCATCGAGGCAACCGAAATGGATGCCGTAATTGCAAAGCAGAATCAATTCGAACGATCAGGATTACAGGATTTTTCAATACTGGGCTTACACAGAATCAAAAAGGAGGAGGAAAAGAAAAAAATCTTTATGTGGCCATCCGAACGCGATGCAGCAATGCGGTAAAAACTTAACTTACAGGAGGTAAACATGTCAGAAGCTACATCTGATAAAAAAATCAACGGTGAGATCACCGAAAAGGTTCAAAAATTTTTATCACTCACTGGCTGGAGCTCAGCCAGACTTGCAAAATCGGCTGGCATCGCCAGCAGCACATTGTCTCAGTTTATGTCTGGACAATATCCGGGAGACAACGCGAAAATCACAGATAAGCTCGAAAACACAATCGAGCGGGAATACGAAAAATTACGACAAACACGAACCACAAAGACCTTCGTGGAAAACTCTGTCTGGAAACGATACTACGATATTGCCAGATCAGCTCATCTGTTTCAGGAAATATTTATCTGCTACTCCGATGCCGGAATTGGCAAAACCGAATGCGGCAGAGAGTATGCCCGGCGATATCCAGACACATTGTTTATCGAAGCTAATCCAACATATACAGCCACATCTCTGTTTCAGGAGCTGTACCGAAAACTGGGATCCGAAGAGCACAAGACAATAAACAAGCTGTTTAACAGCTGTGCCGATGCACTTGGAGGATCTGGTCGGCTATTGATAATTGACGAAGCAGAGCAATTGTCTTATAGAGCGCTGAATTCAGTTAGAGCTCTACACGACAAAACCGGCATCGGCGTTTTGCTGACAGGTATGCACAAACTGCTTAATAATATCTGTGGGCAACACTCAGAGTATGGACAACTATACAGCCGATGTTCAGCGTATAAACTCTCTCCACTCTCGGATGTCGATACGCGAGATATACTGCGAGCTGCAATCCCTGGTGAAGGAGACAACCTCTGGTCCAGACTACATAAAGAATCGTGCGGAAATACCCGCAGACTACTCAAGCTTGTTAACCGTTCAATCTACATTGCAAACGCTAATCACTGCAGCATTACAGATGATGTGATCGATGCTGCATGCACCATGGTCAAAGTGGAAAGGTTGTTATAATGCCGACACCAGGACAAAAAGCAATCATACATACACTTGTCAGTAAGTTAAAAATCACTGATGAGGATTATCGATCTATGTTAGACAGCTTCGGGGTTAAATCCAGTAAAGACCTCACGTTCGCAAAAGCAACCGAGTTTATCAAAGTGCTGGTTAAAATGGCTGATGGCAAAGACGTCTATATGCCAAGCGGTCAGCCAAAACGGTTTCAAAACCTGAAAAACAGGGACAACGATATGGCACGTCCAGAACAACTGCGAATGATCGAAGCGATGTGGTGTGAAGTCAGCTACATGACCACATTAGAAGAAAAACGCGAGGCACTCAAAAAATTCCTGAAAAATAAATGGAATATCGATCGTCTCGAATGGCTTCCTCGCAGTTATGTTTGCCGTGTAGTAAAAACAATCCAGGCAATGAAAGGAGCAAAAAAAAGTGCATAAAACAAACGCGATTTGTAGCACAAGATCAGAGCTGAAAAACGAAGTGCGAGTCATCATAGTGTATGACCCCGTATCTCGATCAATTCTGATCTATAGCGACGACATTGATCTTCAGGCAGCGCTCGATCTTTTACTTTTAACATTCAACTCAATGGAGGATAAATATGGTAGAAATCGATAATACACAATACATGCAGGACCGTAAAGGAGCGTTGGTTCCTCGCTCACTGGTGAAAGAAATCGACATTCTCCGTGACAATCTCGTCATGGAGATCGTACAAAAATCGAAAGAGTTAAACACCGTTTTAAGAGGCTTTAAAGAACAAGTTATGAACGATATTGCAGCCTTCATCGAATTGTCAGCAGAAAAATACCAGGTTCAATTCGGTGGAGAGAAAGGAAATGTCCAGCTGCTTTCTTACAACGGAAAGTACAAAATAGTCCGCTCAATTAACGATTACATTGTATTCGACGAACGATTGCAAATTGCTAAAAAGCTGATAGACGAATGCATCGTTGAGTGGTCAAATGGCTCCAGAGATGAAATCAAAGTCCTGGTTAATAGTGCTTTCGAAGTGGACAAACAAGGAAAACTCTCAACAGAGCGTATACTGGGGTTACGCCGTCTTAAAATTAGTGACGAAAAATGGCTCCGGGCAATGGAAGCGATCCACGATTCAATTCAGGTCACCGGATCAAAATCCTATATCCGTATTTACGAACAAAAAGACGGTGATAAATACGAACAAATCAACCTCGACCTGGCATCACTGTAGACTGGTATAAACGATGTTTTGTCCAATAAAAAAATGCAAATGTTCACGGGCGAACAAATGTCCGATCTTGTTAAAAAGACCTCTGGATGTCTCGACCTGGTGTTTCGTTGTGATTGTCGTCATGGTAGTGTATGCTGCCATGTTTGTTAACTCTTTTATTAGCGCTTGTAAGATATAAACAATCAATAAGATTGAAAGAAAGGATATCTTTATCATGGCAACAAAAGAATTGATCAGCCTGACAGAAGACCAGCTTAGTATAATGAAGGTCTCTATGCAAAAACATATTAAAATCGGTTTGATCATGGCGGCATTCCTGCTTTTGACAGGATGTAACTATAGGGTCACTGTAATTAGCAGTCCTGCCTATGGCATTATCTATGCAAACGGTGAGCGTATTGGCCACACGAAAGTGCGCCTATCTTATAAAGTTCCGAAAGATTGTTTTCTTCGTGATAGCTTGACTCTTCCGGAATATACAGCTAATTGGTACAGCTTTGCATCCGAAGACACTATCCACACCATTCCTAAAGGGCAAAGGCAAACAACTGTTGTGTTAATCAGCAGCAAGTTTCAGGTCGATTCGATGCACGAGCAAAGCATTAGAGCTGCGAAACTGAAACTCAGACGAGCAAAATCCTTAAACTATCCTCGTGCGTTATATCAGAAAGGATACTAACATGAAAATTTATCTAGCATCTCGATATAGCAGATATCTGGAAATGCAAAAATATCGCGACATCCTGGAGGCCGCAGGTCACACTGTAACATCACGGTGGATTAATGGTAATCATCAGTTAAGTGATGATGGGCTATCTGATCAAGCAAAGATATCCGAAAGAATAAGATTAGCAACCGAAGATATGTCTGATTTGCTGGAAGCAGACATGTGTTTGTTTTTTTCAGAACAGCCGAGATCGACAGCAACACGAGGAGGAAGGCACGTTGAATTTGGAATCTTTTTGGGCATGAACAAAACGTGTATTGTAATTGGACCTCGTGAAAACATTTTCCATTGTTTACCACAGGTACATCTCTTTCCAGATTTTGATGCTTTTGGCACATTATTTCTTAACATAGCTCTCACAACAAGGTTTGTTTGTGAGTGTGGCTTCGAATTTTCAATATCCAACGACATTAAAGATGAAAACGCATTAAAAGCACACAGAAAATGTGTTTGTGGCAAAGAAATGAGAGAGAAAGGACCGGTTACGAAATGAATAAGATATCTAAATACATAAGTTGGTTAGGGCAATGCATTCTGAAACGAAGTCATGGTACTATAACAGCACCAGTTATTCCCTCCTCCGTGTATTCCATATTAGAAGACAAGCTTAGTCGATGCCCATGTTCAACAAAGTATCATGGCGCTTATCCTGGAGGGCTTGTTGACCATTTGTTAAATGTTACTAATTTAGCAATTAGCCTGGCGAATCTTTTAAAGGTAGGTGATCGTATATCAACGGAAGAATTAAGCCTATGCGCATTGGTTCATGATTTAGGTAAATTAGGCAATTTTCAAGAGGATTTTTACTTGCCAAATCCAGATTTAAGCAAACGAGATAAAGAGCCATACATCGTTAACACAAAATTGGTTTCAATTCCACATGAAATTAGGTCTCTCTATTGGATTGATAAATTAAACATCAGACATATAGATGAGACTGAATTACAGGCGATATGTTATCATGCTGGACCATATACACCAGGATACTTAGAAAGTGTACGAAAAGAATCTCTTTTATTAGTACTGCTACATACAGCAGACAATCTTTCAACAAAGGTAATAGAAAGCTAACAATCGAAATGAATCCGATCTTATTTTCAATATGTTATCTTTTATCAATAGTTATTATAATGGCCATATACACTTGTCTTAACAAACTCAAAATCCACCTGAACGGTTTTGTTGAAGCAATGTTGCAATTTATTCCGCCTGCTGGCACAGCTATTTTTATTGTACTTGCTGTGGCTTGGCTTGTATATACCCTTCTTATTAAATCAATTTACTATTTTAGTCGTTACTTCTAAGATACTGGCTTATGGACTGGACTAAAGATATCGGCATGCACCAATTACCCTCAAAACACATGCAGCGCATAGCTGCAAAGTGTGGGATTGGTGATGCTGTATCTCTTATGATCCACACACCAGGCATCGAGATCTACATACCTGTAGCTGGTAAAAAAAGACTGAATCATCAGTTTATTAAAGATAACTATAACGGCTCAAATGCAGGGTCGTTGGCAGCAAAGCTTGGGCTGGATCGAAAAAAAATAATCCAGCTATCTAAATCAGATGTAACATCAGAATTAATGACCAATTTTTATATGCGCACAGTAACTGAAAAATGCGGAGACATGGTCGCAATACGCCTCATGCAAAACTTCCCTGGCGAGAAATTCTACATCCCAAAAGACGGGTTCTGTATCGCTCGTCGTAAATACATAGAGACTCACTTTGACGGGACGAATGTGACAGAGTTGGCTCTCTCCTGCAAAGTTACTGAGCGTCACGTTCGCGAAGTTATTGCCGACATGTACGCATCAACAGCTCAAACAGATCTTTTTGCCAATTACACAGTCAAATAATTACTGCACTTGTAACAAAATCAATGTATTATAACACATGAAAGGAGTCACTAATAATATTTTCAAGGAGTAGTGTCTATGAACAGCGTGTTGAGTTACATTGGTGGTAAGAGTCGTCTCTCAAAAGATATAATCCCCTTAATTCCCCCTCACAAAACCTATATCGAAGTATTTGCCGGTGCAGCCTGGATTTTTTTCAGAAAAGAACCATCTAAATGCGAAGTTCTAAACGATAAAGATGGTGAGCTTGTATCTTTTTATCGAGTCCTTCAAAACCATCCAGAAGAGTTTATGCGGCAGTTTAAATGGCTATTATCTTCACGCGAACTGTGGAACGATTTCTCCAGACAGCTGGATGCAGATGGTTTAACAGACATCCAGCGAGCTGCTCGATACTACTATGTACAGCGCCACTCTTTTGGCGGAAAAGTACGCGGTAGAACATTTGGGACATCTACCGAACGAGCACCCAAAATCAATTTGATGCGCATGGAGGAGGACCTGTCAGAAGCACATCTTCGTCTCGCCAATGTAACGATCGAAAATTTAGACTGGCAGAATATTTTAAAAAAGTATGATCGAGATTCCAGTCTCTTCTATTTGGATCCACCATACTATAAAGCACCATACTACAAACACAACTTGGAATTATCTGACTATCACGTTATGGCGGAGGCACTCAAAGACATTAAGGGTCGGTTTATTCTTAGTATCAACGATTTGCCAGAGATGAGATCGGCGTTTTCTGGTTTCAACATCAAACCGGTAACGCTGCCATATACTTGTTCAAAAGCAGCTATAAAAGAAGGTCGAGAACTCATAATTTCAAACTAATTTATGCTTAACAAAGTAAGCGAAATACTGGTTTACACCTCCTTTTCTCAAGCGAATCAGTTAATAAAATTGTAACTCATTATAACTAAAGCAGATATAATAATAATATCTGCTTTTTTAATGGTTGACCGCTCGGTTGTCACCTTTTTGGCATTAGTGTAAACCTCATAATAGACATAGAAAGCGGTTTAAACAACATTAAAACAGGCTTTATTTGCGATTTAAATCAACATTGAAGCATTTTAAATTATGGAAGGTATGTCTATAAAAAATATCAAAATAGACATACAAAATGGAGGTTTTCAGGTAGTTTCGGTAGTTTATATCATTTTAAAATAGTTTACTTAAATCGAATGTAAGTTTATTAAAATTAATTAATTATCTATTATTATCAATTTATTTAATTATTCTCAAACTACCTGAAAGCCTATACTCAAGCAGCAAATTCCGAACAAATCCCAATAACCAATCATTCAAATTCCA
>CAYMGX010000061.1:0-22663 GCA_964390065.1 uncultured Fibrobacter sp.
GCTGTCTGAACCTTGATTTTAAGGATTACAGGATTACCATGATTAAAAAAATCAAGAAAATCAAGAAAATCAGGGTAATCAGGCAAATCACGGTTCAGACGATTATGAAAGAACAGATAACAATGACAGAAATAAAAGATTGTCAAGGGATCGACAGCGACATTACCGGACGAATAATTGGTTGTGCGATGAAAGTGCACTCTGCGCTTGGTAATGGTTTTCAGGAAGTTATTTAGCAGCGGGCGTTGGCGATTGAGATGAATTTTGACGGTCTACTATTTGAACGGGAAAAGGAGATGGGTGTCTTTTATCGTGGGGAACAAATAGGAACACGGAGAGCGGATTTCTTTGTTGAAAAAAAAATTATGGTTGAATTGAAAGCGCTTGTAGCTCTTGAAGATGTTCATCTTGCGCAGGCAATGAACTACCTTGAAGCCTACAAAATGAAAATCGGACTTCTCATTAATTTTGGCGCAAAAAGTTTACAATTCAAGCGCGTACACAATAATTCTCTTATTAAGAAAGCATCTGAACCTTGATTTTAAGGATTACAGGATTACCATGATTAAAAGAAATCAAGAAAATCAGGGTAATCAGGCAAATCACGGTTCAGACAATGTATACCCAAAAATCACTTCTTTACAAACGTACCCATCGTAACATGACCATTATCCATCATCTTTACAAAATAAACACCGGGATTAATAGTCCTTACATTTGATGCTGCATTATGTGTTTTGAATGTAGTATATACCTTCTGACCGCTCATTGTGAAAAATGTTGCGCTTGCATTATTTGAACATGATATCGGAAAATTGACATTGAGGTCATTATCAATAACAACAGGTGCTGTATTTTTTTCAGCACTAACCGGTGCGATAACGTCGCTTGTTCCACAGCTTGACGAGACAATACCTGAGGGTGTTACCTGAAGCGTTGCACCTGCACCACATGTTGCATTCGTTACCATGCTGACAACATTTGCTACCGGTGTGGGACTCCAGGTATAGGTTGGTGCAGCAACTTTTGAACCGATGTCTTTAACTGCATTTGTGCAGTTTGAAAAGGTAACATTGTTATTACCGGTTTTCTCCAGATTGACAACTTCACCGGGACCTGCAAATACTCCATTGGCAACATAAACAAATGTTCCATTATTTCCCGGAGAGAGGTGAATGTATTTACTTGCAACATTACTGTTCCAGTAACAGTTCAGAAAGTCAAGTTTTGCATTTCGTGCCCGGGCCATTCTGTCAACACACCCATTAGTCCACCAGCAGTTGATCCAGGTAATATTATACAAGCCATCAGTTGTTGGTGATGTATCTGAACCCCCGACAAGATTTGAGAATCGATGATCATTCGAACCACCCGATCCACCTGCTTTTGGTGCCTTTAAATAGGTGAATTTACACCATGATACTGTTATATTATCCGCTGTATTGGTGTTATCAAAGTTGCCATCCATTCCATCCTGAAATTCGCAATGATCAACCCATAGTTTTGTACACCCTTTATTGGTAAAAAGATCCCAGCCATCCTCATCGTAGGCACCGGGTCCGACAAAGGTTATATTTCTGATAATGATATTTGTAGAACCGGAATTTTCTTTAATACTCAGAATTCCGGAACCGCTTGCAGTCTGATTAAGATTAATTAGCTTTGCACCCGGCAGACCGATAATCGACTTGTTTTTTCCAGTGAACTGAATACGTTCTGTGCTTATGGAACCGGAAACCAGAATTACCGATGCGCTTGCGCTTAGCGCCGCAGCAAGTTCTGATGCTGTTTTTACGGTAACAGTATTTGATGCCGTTGGTGTACCGCCACCGGTAACCCCCGCTGCATATCCGACTGCTTCCGGTAAATAATATGGTGTTTGTGCCTGTACGCCCAAACCGGCAAGCATAATTGCAAGCCCTGAAACCACAACGCTCTTCCATATGTTTTTCAACATGTTTTCTCCCTCTCGTGAAAAACCTAACCTATTACGACAACATTCTTGGATACTCTCCAATATCCTGCCTGATATGTTTATGAAATATGATATAAATATTAGAACACTTACATACATGATTCTTTATCTGCTCATACTTTCAATTCTTTGTAATATAAGAAATATGCCGGTATTATGCACGTATATTTAATGGTAACTAACATGCTTTTTCAAAGATGATATCCATTTTAATTGAATTGTAAAAAAATACTATAAAAAATACACATAAAAATAGAACAAAAATGAAAAAATTGACACAGGATTACCCATGAGTTGAATCCGATACTGAATTATGGTGTTCTGTGCAGGTTTTATCAATTTGTTTTAAAACGTTAGGAAACCGATGCACATTTTTTACAGGTAATAAAAACAGATTGCACAAATGATCTCATAAACATATTTTTTGAAGGTATAGTATCTGTTTCACATAAATTGCAAAAATGTGAGGTACTGCTATCTTGACAAAAGTAATTCGGGAACAACAAGCCATTATCGAAAAGTGAAATAAAGAGATAGTAGAATTGAAGTCGCTAATTAACCAGGTATTACAGAGGTAATGATGAACTATTCAGAATTCTTCGGCATATGCAGGTCATTATCTTCAAAGATAAAATCACAGGATTATGATTATTTATTAGACTCAAATGTCAGATATTATGAAACGTTTAAAATTATCTCATCGTATATTAACAAAGGAGCAAAAATACTTTCCATTGGCGCTGGATGTGCTTATATAGAGGCTATTTTAGCAAGTAAATTCGATTGTACAGTTACTGTAGTTGATTTTTCGAAAACTATTGAGTTGAATTTTGACTATTATAAATCTCTTAATATTAAAAGTTATGGAGTTGACATTACCAATTTAGACCTATCAGGTTTTGGCAATGATTTTGATTTTGTAATATGTCTTGAAGTAATTGAACATTTGAATATTCCTTTTACAAAATTACTGGAAAAAGTAACTGCAACGGTTATACATAAAGGAAAAATAATTGTTTCTACACCTAACCTTGGCTCGCTCTGGCACTTACGTAATCTTATTTTAATGAGACCAATTCTTGCCAATACCGAACTCACTTTTTCACAGAGTTGTTATGAAAACGAAGGAATACATCGACGCGAGTATATGCCATCTGAAATTGATGTTTCATTCCGTAAATGTGGTTATAAAACATTGTTGACAAAATTTGTAATGAATAGGAAGCTGAAAACTAAATTAGATTTCATTCAATTTCCTTTTTATTTAGTAAAAAGGTTACGACCAACTTTTATTATGGTTGCCGAAAAACAATCCAGCGTTAATCAATCACAGATGACGACTCATTAAGAGATTTTACGGGTACGTGGCATCGAGAAACGCAGACTTACCATTCCGGATATTCTCTGTGAGGTTGGTTTCAAGTTGGAGTTCAGAATGTTGAACTCCAACGGTTGATTGTCAGTAAATTTTTACCATCGCTGTTTTTTGTGCAGTTCCTGCTTTTAATGTCAGCAGATACATCCCAGGAGAGACGCTTGTGAACGATGATTTAAGAGAATGGGTTCCTGCCTTGACACTATGCTGCTCCAGAGAGAAAATGATCCTGCCCTTCAAATCATAAAGAAATCCGGAAATCTCAGTCTCCCTGTTTACTGTATAGTCAAGTGATTTTAGATGTATAACATCGTTTTTATCTATTGTCTTTCCATCTCTGAACGTAACAACAGGTGTTGTGCCAATAGGTTGAATATCAGGAGCCGGCGGATCTGCCATACTATCACCAAGGTAAAAGTCCGGGTAGGGGGTTGGAAGATAATATTTAAGGTTGATACAAAGGCGATATGCCGGATTATGCATTAGCGTATAGATGCGTCGGACGGCTGGTATTGATGTCGAAAAGATGCGTAATTCTGTACGATCTGAATTTTCACAGACAATCTCTTCACGCCAGTCTCCCATAATGTCACCATAAAGCGCAGGGCGTCCCGCATAACTGGTTCTTGTTGAGTATGAGCCACCTTCATTGTAGAGACTTAATAAGCGATCAGATTTGCTTGTTGTGATATTCCATTTGTTAATAATAGGATTATTCCCGTTTCCATCTGCTGCATCAAGAAACTCCCGCAGCAGATCGCCATCCCACCAGATTGACAATGCGGGTTTTGGTATTGCAGGCGCAATTGAATCACCTTTACAATTTAATACTCCGCCTGATGCATAGGAGAAATATTCCATTCCTTTATAACGCGGATCAATATCTGCAACATCACCGCGACCCACATCTGTTGATGTACCCATGATTGTCTTGATACGACTTCCTGTTTTTGCATCATAGACAGCAGCTAATGGAACAATTTCAGTAGATTTCGCGTGTTGCTGAATAACAAATGCTTCAAGACCGGGGCGTGATGGATCAAAATCACCTATACCAAACCTGTCTCCGTGACCCAGATCTGCCGGTGCATAATATAACGGGGTTCCATTGTCATCCATTACGTTCACGCCCCAGGAAACCTCATCTTTACCGTCACCGTCGAGATCCACAATTCGAATATTATGAAAGTCCGCCCAGTGCTGATTATTGGTGTAGGTTCTGCCCTTTGATGACCATGTCCATTTTTTTGTAAATTTACCGGCACTATAATCCCATGCGACAATATCCATGAGTGTACCTTCACCGCGGGAGGTGATAATACTTGGATGAATTCCATCAAAATATGCTACCCCAACAAAATTGAAACTCATACGATGTCCGTAGTTGTCCCCCCAGAGTGCGGTCCAGTTACTTTTGGGACCCCGCGGAATATAATCTGCTCTTGCAAGTTCATTTCCACTCATACCGTCAAGCATCGATATAAACTCCGGACAATTATCAGCAAGCAGCATATATCCACCGGATGTTGTTGGTGGAAACGTTCTGTAATCTGTCACGCCATCACCATTCGCATCACCAATGCTTTTACCGTCTGCAAATGTGGTTCCTTCACCGGATGCGGTAAATACCTCCGCTTTGCCATCACAGTCAAAATCATAGACAAGGACAAATGGGTTTGCGGTGTAATTCCCCCGATCCATGTTTGGTCCAAGGTCAACGCACCATTTGTATGTTCCATTATTAAGATACGCTTCAAGAACGATGTGTTTTGTTGAATCATCGGGAAAACGCTTGACAATATAGTCGTACTCCCCGTCGCCATCAAGGTCACCGACATATGCATGAAGCGTTGTATATCCCGAACGAGGATTCAATGGAAGTGACAGGTAACTTTTCGTTGCAGCGTTTGCTGGAAGTGTGAATGATGTACTTGCAGTTTGCTCAACGTTGCCGATTACAGGCTTTACAAACCATGCATTGGATTTTGTGATATCAACGTCTTTGTCAGAATAGTCGGTAGTTGCTGTAATTGGCGAATCGTTTAGTTTGACTGCGTCAGCACCGCCGGTTGACCGGTAAATATTGAATGCTATATCCGATGGATCATTGCCCAGAAGGCGCCAGCTTATGTAAACGTTGCCGCTACCCTTATTGATTGCAACAATACCACGCCCGAGATTCTCTACCAGACGAGCGGCTGGAAGGGTACTTGCAAGTATAAAAATCAGATAAAAACAGTGCAGTAATCGCATTCTAACAGTTAAAAAAAGATGGTTGTTCATAACAACTCCCTTACACGTGAACGGATCTAATAGTATTGCAGTGAAACTAATTCGGGTGTCTCATAATACGCAAGAAAGATTATTTGCTTTTTAAAAATAATAATAACCTGAAATACATAAAATATTCCATAGCTAAATGAATGTAATTTATAGCAGAATGAATGATATAACGAAACCTGGATTGGTTGCAACTGCTACAGTGTTAAGGTACCAAAATAAAAAGCCGGGAAATTTGGCTTATAGTAAACATCTTACTTTCCGTTTACCATTACGGGCTGACGTTTCTTTTGGAATCTGTCAACCTGTAAGCAGAACGCTTCAATACGGGCTTCAAGTATCTGCGGGAATGGATTACCATCAGACTCGATCGGAAGAAATGGAAGGCCTCCCTTTATTTTTGACACATGTTCGCTATGTGCAGCTCCGACCTTATGAGCGGTATCCATGTTTGCTTCTGCAGTCATGACTGCCTCAATAATGCGACTTGGCATACAGGCAAATGGCCCTATTGATATTGCACCGTGAATCGAATGGAAAATATCCTTAAAAAAGGCACCTGCCACAAGTATCGCCTCACCGGTAAACCTGATATTAAAGAAGTTGCTGCCATAATCCATCGTTTTATGAACATTCACCGGTTCGTATATATAAAGACCTGATCGTGCAAGTGCACGCTTTATCGTCTTTTCGTAAATTGACTGAAGAAATGTTTTGGCTTTGAATTCAAGATAGCCGTTCAGATTGAACTGTGCATCATAGATCCCTTTTTTAACATTGTAATCACAGTAGTTTAGCCATTCCAGAAGGGGCGCACGCCGTACGACTATATCATTGTTTGCAAGCCGTTCGATGAGATCCTGGCAGGAGAAATAATCACGGCGAACGAAAATTTCTCCAAGAAGCGATACTGTTTTTGCCTGTGTAAGCGGATATTTTAAAGCGATTGTTGATAGTTCTTTGGCGGTATTGTCAAGTACCCTGCTCAGGTTTCTTGTTTTATGATCTGCAAAATTACTGACAAGGTTCTGCCAGACAAGCTCAAATGTGTTCATCGCTTTATCATAATCCTTTGCAACAACCCTGATATTATTACGTATATCCTCCATGCAGTCGGAAATGATTACGGACTTAAGCGTATTGATTACTTCACCAATTTGTAATCCGGCATACCCATTCTCATTTGTCATGGTAAGGAGCGCTGTGTCGGAGATCTGATTTTTCTGGATTAACTTGTTAAGAAAAACACTGTATTGTGTAAACCGGCAGTTTCCGCCGCATGTCGGCATGAAATAGGCAAGCTTCTCGTTTTTCTCTGTTCGTTCATTCATGTATTTAAGAAGACCACCGGTGGTAAGGATAAGTGGCAGGCACTCTTTACAGGTGGTATGTGCACGGCCGATACGGAGTGCTTCACGGTCGTAGACCGGGAGCGCTGATGCATTTATGCCACTTCCACGAAAAGACGCTGCGAGGAGTTCGCTTGTCAGTTTGCCCATTGATGGAATCAGGACATGTACCGAGGGATCTTTTAAATCAGTATGGGTACCATCAGAGCTGATAAACCGGGGTTTGTTGTTTTCAATAACTATCTCTGATTGTTTGAAATCAACTGCCGTTGTTTCCGGTTTGACCATTTTTCTGAATCGGTCAACAATGTCAAGGAATGCTTCAATGCGTGTATTGATACCGGCATCAGCAGTGTGACTGTCAAGTTCCAGGGTCAGTGATGGCTTGATGTTCATGTAATCGCGGAAATAGGTTAACAAAAAGGAATCGGGACCGCAACTGAAATTGGTGATCCAGACACCGAAAAGCTGAGGATGTCGTGCAACAAACTTTGATGCTTTCATGAGATTCTGACCGATGGCCCAGTTAATTTCATATTCGCATTCCTCCTGCTGATAGGGGAGGATACTCCATGGAATAAGGATAACACCACGTGATGCAAACTTTTCGGGAATGCCCATATTTGCTTCAGCAGCAAATGCATTATAATAGCGGCCAAAAACCACAATACCGATTGCTTCGGGATTACTTTCAAGCTTTTTAAGTGCATCAATACCTTTTTGCCGAATCTCCTGCTGTACATCCTTAAAAACCTTGACTGCCGCATGGCAGGCTGCTCTGGCGTTGTTCTCTGATACACCGAGTGCTGCGCCGATCGATATAAATTCTGCTTCCTGAGTTTCATATCCCTGTGAAAAGTCAAGAATTGGACTGAGCACTTTTATTGATGGATCGATATCCTTAAAGGCGCTTTTAAGGTAATAAGGCTCACTTTGCAGAAGCAGGCAGGTACACTGATGTTCCCGTCGGCGTGTTCTTGCGTTGTCAACGTATAGTTCAATAACCGATGGAATAAAAATAATGTCAGGCTTTTTACTGATAAGATTGGCAAATGCACCATGAGAGATCTCGCCGGGGTAGCAGAATGCACTACGTTTACGCTTGATACCATTCGGGTCGACTGAATCGCTAAGAATTATTTTAGCACCGAGTTCATGAAAGAATTTTTCATAAAGCGGGAAGAGCATATTAGTAAGAAATGCCCGGTTGATCCCAACCGATGGTCCTTTATTTTCAGGATGCGGGTGTTTTGATGCTTCTCTGAAAATAAGATCCTGATGAACCTTTACAAGATCGTAATCTTTTGCATTATGCTCCACATGATGAATCAGGTTGTAATATTTGTTACAGGCTCCGCCAAACGGATACTTTTTACCCTCAATAACAATCATTGCAATTTCGCAACCACGATCACAATGTTCTGTACCGCCATGACAGATAAATGATTTACCGTATGAGACATCGCGGGATGCAAGTGAGGCCGGATCAAAACTCTGCTTATTAGTAAGGCCATTCTGAATACGGTTCTTTACCTCAAGGGCAACTCCAAATGCACCCATCAAACCGGGTTCTGGCGGGACTATTATCTGATGATGAATCAGATTGGCCATTGCAAGTGGTACTGCACGGTTGTAGCAAACACCACCCTGCATAAGTATCTTTTTCCCTACAGGACGGCGTCCCTTTACACGATTGACATAATTCATACAGATAGAGTATACAAGTCCGGCAACGATGTCCTCGCGCTCAACGCCCTCATGTGATGCAGTCTTGATATCAGAACTGATAAACGCAGCACACTGATCGTTAAAGTTAGGCGGATGCTTTGCCTTTATGGCAATATTTTGAATTTCCTTGTAGTCAATACCCATAGTTTCCTGTGCAGATTCCTCAAGAAATGAACCGGTTCCCGCACTGCATGCCTCGTTCATCGCATAATCTGATGGTACACCGTTGACAAGATAGGTGTATTTTGCATCCTGTCCGCCTATTTCGAAAATAGTTTCGACATCGGGGTCGAAATAAGCTGCAGCAGTGGCGTGAGCAATAATTTCATTGATTACAGAGTCTGTTCCTGCATGTAAACCTGCAATCTGGCGTCCGGAACCTGTGGTTCCGAGGCCAACAAAATGAACATCTGCAGTAACCTCTGATGTTATTGCTTTATAGCATTCACGACTTGCGGCCACAGGATTACCATTGGTACGAAGGTATGTTTTGGCGACAATTGCATTGTCTCTCAGTCGTAAAGCAACAGCTTTTGTTGTTGTCGAACCGACATCAAGACCAACGATCAGCTCATCACCGTCAGATGCCTTTTCTTCTGGAATAGATTCAAACACAACAAGATCATTGGCATTTGCTAATGGTGGAAGCACCTGAAAAGAACTGCGATGCTTTGCGAAAAGGGAATCGGTTTTTTTCTGATAAACTATTTTGTTTGTTAATGCGTGGTACGCAGCACCAAGGGCTTCAAAATAATCGGCACTGTCAGGTATCAGAAGTGTACCGACGTTACTGCGAAGCATGTTCATGATAACACTGTTTTTAGTCACACCACCAACAGCAATGATTTTTGTTCCCGGTGATTTGTCCAGGAG
Source organism: uncultured Fibrobacter sp. (assembly GCA_964390065.1). Classification (GTDB taxonomy): domain Bacteria; phylum Fibrobacterota; class Chitinivibrionia; order Chitinivibrionales; family Chitinispirillaceae; genus JAAZBG01. Next base: position 9,581 of record CAYMGX010000061.1, read on the forward strand.
GTCAAGTACTTTACCTGCAATCATTTCGCAAAGGCCGGCAGCTACTTTTCCTGTCAATGTTCCTTTGTTGAGCGCATGAGTGCAGTCACTTTTGCAAAATACCGAACAGCGTCCTGAAACTTTATAGGGTTCAGAAGCCGTAGCTGCTTTAACCGCTTCGTCAACTGAAAGGTTCATTCGACGGATCTGCTGAAGAAAAAATTCCCCTGTTCCAGATGCGCATTTGTTACCGGTTTCGATTGTGCCTATTGTCAAATCATCATGAAGTGTATACAAAAGAAAACTTTCTGAACCCAGGCTGACAATTGCATCGAAATGACCTTGTAACTTCCCGTCAAGTCTCAGATACTGAAGCGCAGATTCAAGTGATTCCGGTTCTGTAATTGAGGGCAGATCGACAACCTCCCTGAATTTTCGTCCGGTGAGAAGAACGTAATCAATGTGCTCCGAACCAATTATTTCAAGGAGTGATTTAAATGCGTCTCTGGGATTGCTTTCATGGATCAGCACGTGAACATCGGAAAGTGTATACCGGCCTTCATTTTCTGAAAGCACCACAGTTTTAATGCTCGATGCGCCCAGACATATTCCAAGAGCTTTCATTAATCCTCCAGATTTTGTGCTGTATTGTGGTGTGCATTGTGTTGTAACAAATAGTATGATTTTTACATAGATACTGCTTTAATGTATTGATATAAAGATAGTTATGGTTATACCAGCGTGTTATTTACAATTGTATTATTTAATCAAAATAAACGATGAACCATAGATGCACAAGCTTTTGTCAGAATTATAATAATAATGACATTAGTGTAATGTATGTAATACACTGGTAATGAAAAACGTTAGTAACGCATGTAATAGTAATAATGTAAGAAAATGTCTCAGAATGTTGCATTGAATCAATCGTTTGTTATAGATTTAGTAATTGAATGCGGTTTTCCGGTTGATACTTACATGGTGAGAAGGAGTCTTAATGGCATCAGAAAATCATGAATTGATCATTACAACACATACCACGATTGCACATTCTGATAAAATCAGCATTATTCAACTGGTTCGCGCCATCTGGCCGTCAAAGGATGGAATTGAACACGCTCACGAAGAGGAGCTTGCACTATTCTTTGCGGATCGTCCGGAAGAACGTCATATTATTTTAAAGTGTGATAGTGTTGTCAGTGGATATGCGAGAGTATTTCTTAGAGAGATCATGATAGGGAAGCAGTTATTCAGAAATTGTGCGCTTGCCTGTGTGTGCGTTGCTACATCGCAACGGCTCAGGGGCTATGGGCATCAAATAGTCAGTCAGGCATTTAAGCTGGTGGATAGTGGGCACTATGACTGTTCCTTATTTCAGACCGCAGTACCGGGGTTTTATGAAAAACTCGGGGCAAAGATGATTTCCACTACCTGTGTTAATTCACAAGATGGCAATTCGAATCCATGGTGGGATAAATTTGTCATGATATATCCGTCAGTAATAGAAACAGCGGATTGTATAATTGATCTTAAAGGAAAAGGCTATTAACATTTATAAGGAGAAATGGAATGAACAATTTTGTATGGCATTCACCATGTAAAATATTTTTCGGAGCGTACACACAGGCTGATATCGCAGCTGAATGTTCACAGTTTGGAAAAAAAGTACTGATTGTTTACGGAAGTGAACGCATCAAGTCAAACGGATTATTTGATAATGTGGCAAAACAGTTCAGGGCTGCAGGGATTGAATATTTACAACTTGGTGGTGTTCTTCCCAATCCGCGTCTATCGACTGTGCATGAAGGCGTCGCTATTTGCAAAAAGGAAAAGGTTGATTTTATCCTTGCAATCGGCGGTGGCAGTGTCATTGATACAGCAAAAGCAATTGCGGTAGGGGCAAAATACAGTGGTGATGTCTGGGATTTTTATATGAATAAAGGGGAAATTACCGAAACGTTACCAATAGGCTGTATTCTGACACTCGCAGCAACCGGTAGCGAATGCAATGGTAATTCTGTTATCAGCGACTGGGATTCTAAAATGAAACGGGCTGTCGGGACACCGCTATTGTTACCGAAATTTTCAATTCTTGATCCGGCGCTTACCGCAACTGTTCCAAAAGAGCATACCATCTATGGAATGGTTGATATCATGGCACATGTGTTTGAACAGTATTTTAGTCCCACAAAATCCACCTATCTTGTGGATAGAATGTCTGAAGCTGTGATGAAAACGGTAGTTGCTATCGGACCTAAACTGCTCACAAAACTTGATGACTATGATTATCGCGCAGAAATCCTGTGGAGCGGAACCCAGGCGCTCAATTTGTCACTTTCATGTGGAAAAGACACCGACTTTGCAAGTCACATGATTGAACATGAGGTAAGCGCTATTTATGATATTCCTCATGGCGGCGGACTCGCAATAATTTTCCCTAACTGGATGAAATATGTGTATAAAAATGATGTAAACAAGTTTTACAACTTTGCAGTAAATGTCTGGTCTGTTGATCCAAGAGGGAAGAGTGATGACAGCGTAGCGCTTGAAGGCATTGAGGCAACAAGAGCCTTTTTTACAAGTCTTGGTGCACCATCAACGCTTGCTTACTACAAAATCGGTGGTGACAAAATTGACGAAATGGCTGAAAAGTGTACAATGTTTGGTCCTGTGGGCGGATTCAAAAAACTCGATAAACAGGATGTCGCCGCTATTCTGAAAATGTGTTTGTAAACAGCACTTTTTTTTGCATCTCCATATTTAGAAACGTTCCGGCTTTTATCCGGAACGTTTTTTTAATCAATATCCTTATCAGACATTTACCATAGAATGGCCTTGTACCGATATTTAAAATGATGGTACAATCTGATAGTACAATCTGATAGTACTATTAACCTGTGGATGAGTAATGCATAAGCGCTTAACAATTGGCCTTTTGATCAATGAACTGGGGATAAGGGATGATCTTGATTTCGGCTATCAGTCGTTGGTTTGGGAAGGTATCGATTTTGAAGCCCGTAAGCGTGATATTAATCTGATCTCCTTTCTCGGTGGTGTGATCAGGCACCCCGTTGAGTATCAGCGAAAACGAAATGTTATCTATGAACATGTAAATGCCGGCAGAGTTGATGGTTTAATTGCGGTCACCACAATTCTTGGTAATCATATCACCAGAGATGAGTTAGACCTTTTTCTCAAACAGTATAGTCCCTTACCAATTGTTAGTATCGGTGTTGAACTTGAAGGTTTTCCAAGTGTTACTATTGATAATTATTCCATAATGTTTGAGCTTGTTACTCACATGATAAGCTGCCACAACTGTACATCGCTTGCATTCCTCGGTGGTACAGAGAAGAATCTTGAATCACAGGAACGGCTAAAAGGATTTCTGGATGCACACGTGCAGGCCGGTCTTACATACAATCCGGATTTGATACGGTATGCAAATTTTGCAGATGAAACAGCTTGTACCGTTGTTGAAAACTGGTTGTCTGAAAAGAAGCAATTCGATGCAATTGTTGCAGCAAACGATTTAATGGCTGTTGGTGCAATCCGGACTCTGGAACGTCATGGAATTAAAGTTCCGGAGCAGGTAAAAGTAACCGGTTTTGACAATATTGAGTTATCGCGTTTTCTCCATATCCCTATGACAACTGTTATGCAGCCTTTATATAAAATGGGTGTTGAGAGTTTATGCATTCTTGATAAAATGATGCATGGTGAACAGGTGGATTATTCGGTCAGGCTGCGGGCATTCTCTGTTCTTAGAGAATCGTGCGGATGTAAAGATACGCAGATAGAAATCAAGACATCTGCTCCTGGGCTCCCGGTAAAGTACAGTATTAATACCAATTCTGTGCTAAGCAACCTTCAGGGTATTGCCGATCAGTGGGGGGTGAACGTTGATCCGGCAGATTTTCATATGCTGATAAATTGTTTCAAGGAGGATCTGCAGGGGGATACAAGTAACACTTTTGAACAATCACTGACAGCGTATCTGAGAAAACGATCATATGATATAATCTGTATATGTTTCGAACTTGTTAAATTGATATACAGGGAGTGCAGTGATCTTGAGAGCGTTAAAAAAGACCTTGCTGCATCAATCTGTTTTAAATCCATGAATGTAATTAAAAAAGCAGAAATTTTTGAGCTTGGCAGCAGAATTTTAAAAATGGATAAACGTTCCCAGTTTTTACAACAATTCATGAATGACCTGCGAAGTGCTGATGGCATCGAGCAGCTACTTGATGATCTTGAAGAAAACTTTCAGCGGATCGGTATTGCCGGAGTCTACGTCGTCTTGTATAACAGTCTGGATCATACGAAGGGGCTGTTCATTTTGGGAAAAGACCGGGAGAAAAGGTTTTATAAAAATAAGAGTGGTTATCTGTTTGATTCCTGGGAACTGATTCCATCCTCTCTTTACACCATACAACATCAGTATTCGCTTATTCTTCATTCACTTTTCTATAAACATGAGTCAATCGGATATATACTGGTAGAGCTCGATAGTGAAAATGGTTTTTTCAACAATAATTTCACTGCATTTCTGATATCCGGAATCACCAATGCCTTTATGTCACAGGAATTAATGGACAGTAAAGCCAGTCTGCTAATGGCTAATGAGGAAATTACCCGAAATACAGAAAAATTACAGAACGCCTATGAATTGCTTCGAAAAAATCAGGAACAATTGATTGCATCGGAGAAAATTGTAGCGTTGGGCAGATTGACAGCTGGAATTTCGCATGAAATCAATACACCCCTTGCGTCAATAGGTGCATCAAACAGAAAGTTAATTTCCCTGGCAAATGAGTTAAACCGGTGTATCACCGATCCATCAATAACAGTGGATGATTACAGGGATATCGTTACCGACATCATGAAATGCACAACATTAACGGATAAATCCCTGTCACAGATCTCAGAATTTGTAAGTTGTATCAGAGCGCATACCCGCGATGCAAAAGAGGAAAAAGAATCGTTTAATGTACTTGATAAAATAAGGGACGTTGAGCTCCTGATCGGATTTGAACTGCGCAGTAAAAAAATTACGTTTACACTGGATACTGCTCATAAAGTTTATTTTATTTACGGACAGCCTCAAAAGTTCACACAGGTAGTAACCAATTTAATGACAAACGCGATTGACGCAGTTAAGAACAGGGCTCAACCCCACATCACACTAAGTATACGAAATGAGAGTTCATACATTATTGTTTCTATAAAGGATAACGGAAGTGGTATTGCCCCGCAAAATCGTATGAGGATTTTTGATCCGCTCTTTACAACCAAGTCATTTGGCACAGCAACCGGTATGGGACTTACAGTAGTACACAACATTGTCACAGGAGAATTCGGTGGTACAATTGACTTTGTAAGCGAAGAGGGAAATGGTACTACGTTTGTTTTAAGATTTCCAGAGAACAATTAAACAACTATTATGGTATATCCTGACAGATGAGTCCTGATATGCATTAGTACATCGAAGAGGTGCCGGGTCAACAGAAATAGGTGACAAATATCAGTCGATGTGATGCTAATGGAATACAAACCTGAAATGGTTTACTGTCGTATAGCGTATAATGACGCAACGGCAGTAAGCTTTTTTGACTTTCCGTGTGGTGCCCTGTGGTAAGCCCATAAATGTTGTTAAGATTGCAGAAAAAAAAATCCGACCGAACAGGATAAAATCCCGATCCTCATTTCAGCCATATACGCATCACAAATCAACTTGTACAACCCCTTTGCTGGTAAATAAAGATTGAATCACTTTTAGGACATATGATATCCACTCTTGCGATCACCCTTAATTTATTTTCTGTTCCGTGTATCTACAAAGTTTGCTAAAAATCTCTCAAATTGATAGTATCTCTTTTATTACACAACTAAACTACGTCTAAGACGTATATACTCCTATTGGCCTATTTTCTACTAATCGCGTTAGGATCATTAATGAGAAAAGTATTATTGACAACGGTGTGCAGCCCCTTTGGACAGGACACCGATGATTGCACACGTCATGTCATGCCCGAGCTCTTTCATTCTCAGGTGACACGATCACAGGGCGTTTTCAGTCTTCGGTCGACCTATGTCTCCTACGGATTGGAGTATATAGCGAAAAATATTTCCACACCAACTGTTGTATTACAGTATCCAACAATGGATCAGTTCAAAAAGGAGCTGAAAAAAGGGTACGACTTTGTCGGTATCAGCTTTGTAATCGCAACGTATGGCAAACTACAGAAAATGTGCGCGATGGTCAGAGAGGTTGCACCTGACTCGAAAATTATTCTGGGTGGTTATGGCACTATGCTTCCGGAGTGTGATGCACTTGCCGATTATGTGTGTCGGGGTGAAGGTGTCGATTTCATGCGGGACTTGCTCCAGGAAACGCACAGTGATGAACCAAAGCAGCATGTGGTTTATCCAACAAAAGCAAAAATAGCAGGCTTTCCACTTATGAATGGAGCCGTGGTGTTAGCTGGTCTGGGCTGTCCTCACGGATGTGAATTCTGCACAACATCACATTATCACAAAACCCAGCATATCCCTCTTCTGAAAACCGGGACCGACCTGTTTAATGAGATCATACGTGTAGAGAAAACCCTTGGTAGAAAAAATCTACCGATAGGTATCATTGAAGAAGACTTTCTCATGCAAAAAGAACGCGCAATGGAATATCTCGAGTGTATTAAGAGAGAGAACGTTGTTCCCGCCCGAATTTCCTGCTTTGCAAGTGCCTATTCAATTTCCCAGTGGGATCCGGATGATTTAGTGCGGATGGGAATCGAGGTCATCTGGATTGGTGTCGAATCGGGACAGGCGAACTATACCAAATTAAAAGACATTGATGTTAAAGGTGTTATGAATTCACTGCACTCACGCGGTATCAACACGCTTGCGTCACTTATCATCGGTCATGATTTCCATACTGAAGAGAATGTAAGGGATGATTTCAACTACCTGATCTCACTGAAACCAAGTCTGAGCCAGATTATGATTTTGACCCCAACCTGCAGCACCCCACTGTACTTCAGATTTAAAAAAGAGGGCCGTCTCCTTGACACTCATTACAGATACTTTGATGGTTTTCATCTGGCGTTCAAGCACCCTCATATCAGCAAGGAAAAAATGGAACCGATGCTCCTTGATTTATATGATGAGGAATACCGTCTGCTGGGTCCATCAGCGGTCCGTTTTGTTGAGAAACAGTTTGCGGGATATATGCGATTCAAAGATTCATCCGACCCGTTTTTGTCCAGAAGGGCAGAACAGTACCGCATCGGCTGTATTGATGCGCTGCCGATTTTCCCTATTGCCATTAAATATGCACCTTCACCGGAAGTCGCCACTAATATTGGGGAGATCCGTAAGGCTATCATGCATGAATTAGGGTCCGGAGGTCTGAAAGGCGCAGTCCAGACCAGTATCGTACCAATACTTGCTTATCTGGAAAAGAGAAAATTAGAGAGTGGCCGGTATGCAGGAATCAAACTGCAACGTACTGATTACAGAATGTCTCCCGGTCTGCAGCATCCGGTTACGATTCAGGGTACTAAACAACTCTCGGTGAAACCCCGGGTCCGCCATGCTCCTCATCATCCACTGGTTATCGATCTTGAAGGGACTTTTGATAAAATAACAGCAGACAAGTTCAAAAAGAGAGTACACACCTATCTTTCCGAAAACAAGGGCTCGCTTGCAATTAATTTTAGCGGGGTCACGGCGACAGAACCTGAAGCGCTGTTCTTGTTCTTTAAAAAAATTAAATCCGAAAAGGAACGAATAACAATTGTCAGCATTGATACGTTACGCGCCGATATCGCTGATGCGGTTGCGTATGCAAAACGCTATTTTGATGTATTCGCCGATGAAGAGCGGTTGGAGGCGAGTCTGGTTTAAGTAATTCGTAATTCGTGCGGATTTTCTATTAGAAATGGGGTTATCCATTTTTAATTTTGTCAAGGCGTCTTTATTTAGATAGCTTTCATTTCGTATCTTCTCTTCAGGCACTTCCGGATTCCTGGATCTGCCTGGATTGCAGACATGCAAAGCTCTTTACGATTCCATTTTTCCACATCTTCAAACTACTGTATTAAAATCATTTTAATACACGTTTGTCTTATTTCAAGACACTTTTTCAAGGTAATTAACTTAATTTTTACGAGTATCACTCAGATACCTCCATGCTGATGGTGGTGTCTTGAAATACTATGGAATAAATATACACAAGTGTCTAAAAACATTTGCATTTCCATTTAAAAGCCTCAAAATCAGTGAGTTTTCGGGAAAATTTAACCTGGCACATTGATTGCGTTATAAGCTGATATGCATAAATTGTAAAAAAGTAACACATAAGTTGAAGGAGTTTCAAAATGTCAGTTCTCGTAGGAAAAACCGCCCCGGATTTTTCAGCTAAAGCAGTAAAACAAAATGAATTCATAGATAATTTCAAGTTGAGCGATTATAAAGGTAAATATATAGTACTGTTCTTTTATCCACTTGATTTTACTTTTGTCTGCCCGACAGAGCTTCACGCTTTTAACGATAAGCTCAAAGAATTTAAAGCTCGTGGTGTTGAGCTTATTGGTGTAAGTGTTGATTCGCATTATAGTCATTATGCATGGCTTAATACACCAAAGTCAAAGGGGGGTATTGAAGGTGTTCAATATCCTGTTGTTTCAGATATCACCAAAGAGATTGCTGCGGCGTATGATGTTCTTGTTGACGGTGCCGGTGTTGCGTATCGAGGCCTTTTTCTAATAGATACAGACTTTGTTGTGCGTCATCAGGTGGTTAATGATCTGCCGCTTGGACGCAGTGTCGATGAAGCACTCAGAATGGTTGATGCATTGCAGTATTTTAAGGATCACGGTGAAGTCTGCCCTGCAAATTGGCGCAAGGGTGATAAAGCAATGGTTGCAAACGTTGATGGATTGAACGATTACTTTTCTGATAAAAAATAGCAGCTGACAAGTATACATGGTAACTGTAGATCAGCAATTATCCAAATGAATTACATGTAACCTGCTACCTGTGACATATCGCTCGTCACTCGTCACTCGTCACATGTCACTTCTTTAAGCTGTATGTTGTGCGATAGTTGCCCGGAACGATAAGGCTGTGGTGTCGATCCGGGTAACTTTTTTGTGGTATTTGAATATGGTGTGTCATGAATGTTATATTAGGTAAGATAAAAAACTTCATCATTAATTAAGGAGCTGTTAGATGAAAAAAACGTCAGTTTACAAATGCGAAAAATGCGGTAATCTTGTTGAAGGACTTTGGAATGGTGAACCACCACTGTTCTGCTGTGGACAGGAAATGAAAGAGCTTGTGCCGAATTCTGTTGATGCTGCAAAAGAAAAACATGTACCGGTAATTGAGCGTGATGGGAAAAAGGTAACAGTTAAAGTTGGCAGTGTAGCTCATCCGATGACAAAAGAGCATTATATCCTTTTTGTTGAACTGCTTGCAGGTAATCAGGTATTGCGCCATGATTTCAAAGAGGATGATACTGTTGCAGAAGCAGTTTTTTACGTTGATGAAAATGTTCAGGTTGTTGCACGTGAGTATTGTAATCTTCATGGTTTCTGGACAACAAAGTAAAATTCCGGTACCGGTTGTTTTCCTGACCGGTACCTTGTTACCTCTGAAACGAATTTAAAATAGTGATTGGCTGACACGCTTTTTGTTTTGGGTGGTTACGATAAAATCAGGTATATTAATTGGCATGACATTTGATCTCTTTTTATTATGGAATATACGTTCCTATATAAAAGGAGTTTTGACAAATGAAAGAACGATTTTTTGATACAGCGATACTACTGATGTTTGTAGTAGCGGTAAGCGTGGTAAGAACAGAGCTGCTTAACAGTACTGAACAGCCAGCCGGAACCTGGATGCTGGAAGAGGCGTCTTTTTTAAGTGATAGCACAAAGTCCCGATTCGTCGATCATAATATAGTGCAGGCGGTAACACGCCTGAATGAGAGGGCTGTGTGTATCTTTAAATGTGGTGTGTATCCGGAATAATTAATTCCTGAGTACTAATCTTGAACATGGCGTTTTATGATGAAACCAACAAACAGAAATATTCAATGCGTAATTGACCTTTGTACAAAACTACTGTATAGTGCAGATCAGGGCGATATGCAACGCGAAGATGACAGTTGTGGAGTCTTATACGGGATTGTACGGGATTGTGCTTATAAGATGCTTGATGCAGCCGAAAAAGAACGAAAACGTCATATGGACAAAGGCATCTGGGATGGTGATTGTGATGATACGAAGGCTGACCCCGGATAAGGTAGTCATGGAAAGTATGGTATTTGGTTTGCAGTATGCACATATCTGATTAAATTAAAAACGATTAAAAGATAAAACATCACTTGAACCAGTACGTAATAATGAGCTATATTGGTGTGAAACGTCAAACACAGGAGTTTATTATGATTGCAAAAAAAATGGAAGACGCTATTAATGGACAGATAAATAAAGAGATGTTTTCTGCGTATCTTTATTTGTCAATGGCATCATGGGCTGAGGTTGCCGGGCTTAAAGGTATCACAACCTGGCTTAAGGTGCAGTATCATGAAGAAATGGTGCATGCGATGAAGTTTTACGAATATATTATTCGTAAAGGGGGAACGGTTAAACTTGCTAAAATCGATACACCTGAGAATTCCTTTGATTCAGTACTTTCAATGTTTGAGAAAGTTTTGGCACATGAGGAATTTATCACTAAAAGCATAAACGAGCTTGTGGATCTTGCTGTGGCCGAGAAAGATCATGCATCAAAGGTATTTCTTGACTGGTATGTGAACGAACAGGTTGAGGAAGAGCAGAATGTCAATGAAATTCTGCAGACACTCAAGATGATTGGCGACAATAAAGCTGCATTGTACCTGTATGATAAAGAGCTTGGTGCGCGTACATTAACGGTACCGTCAGATTTTAGTCTTGGGGTTGAATCGCAGCTTGGTGCTGCTGGTGCACCATAAATCAGATCATTTAGAAGACTGTATCAAAAAGTGACAACTAACTAAACAATTAAAGGAGTTTTCAATGAAGCGATATGTGTGTAATGCTTGTGGCTATGTTTATGATCCGGAGTACGGTGATCCCGATGGTGGCATTAAAGCGGGTACTGCATTTGAAGATATTCCGGATGACTGGGTATGTCCTCAGTGCGGTGTCGGGAAATCTGAATTTTCACCGGAAGATTAATGGTACATCAATAGTGATAATTAAAAAAGGCCTGCGTTGTCAGGCCTTTTTTACAGGGAGTGTCTGCAATACGCACTTAAATCCTGACGACATTGAATTGTTTGAGGGGTGAAGAGGTTTGCGATGGATGATAAAAAATTTCCATGTCCTGATTGTTTTAGCTGTCAGTGGTGTTCGGATGAACGGTGCAGAAAATGCATCGGTTTCAAAGCTGTTGATAATCGAAAAATGCTTCTGAAAATGGAGTCAGTAAGAAATGAAAAACATTCACAATTGTGCGATAATAATTGCGGGTGCGTCGGGGGATCTTGCAAGAAGAAAATTGATTCCGGCGCTTGATGCTCTTTACAAACAGGGTAAAATATGCAATGAAATCGCAGTAATCGGTACCGGAAGAAGTGATTTTACAAATGAACAGTTCAGGAGTAACTTCGCAATATCGGAGGATTTTGCAAGTCATTTACATTATCATAAAAATACCGCAGGTATTAAACAATTTATTGAATCCCTTGGTCAATTTTCAAAAATTGTTGTATTTCTCTCACTTCCGCCTTCTGCATATGCTGCTGCAGCAAAAGAATTCGCTGATGAACGTTTTGAGCAACAGGTTTCTATTGTCATCGAAAAACCATTCGGATATGATTATGCATCAGCAAAACTGCTTAATAGTCAATTAGCAGAGTACTATGATGAATCACAGATATTCCGCATTGATCACTACCTTGCAAAAGAAGCTGTCCAGAATATCATGGTATTCAAGTATGGAAATACAGTTTTTAATCCTGTATGGAATAGTCACTTTGTTGAATCAATCCAGATAAATGCCATTGAAAAAATCACCATAATTGAACGGGCCGGGTATTTTGACAAATCGGGAATTATCCGCGATATGGTACAGAACCATTTGCTGCAGCTTCTTGCACTACTTACGATGGAAGCACCTGTAACGCTCAACCCTCATGATGTCAAGATGCAGAAGGTCAGCCTCCTGAAAAGCATCAAAATCGAGGAAATTCACCGGTATCAGTATGATACCTATCGCGAGGAGAAAGGTGTTGATCCTGAATCAACAACCGAAACATTCGCCGAAATACGGTTGTCAATTAACAATATGCGATGGGCCGGAGTTCCGGTGTATATACGTACCGGAAAAGCGGTACATCGAAAAGGTACCGAAATTGGTGTCCGGTTCAAGGCGCCGCCCAAAGTACTGTTTAATGAAAACGGAGATATTCCGGCAAATCAGATCATCTTTAAAATCCAGCCGGCAGAAGGAATTGTACTTGATATTGCCACAAAAACACCGGGAGCCGATGAACAGGTCAGCCCGACATATATGAATTTCTGTTATAATCAAAACTTTACCGGCGAGAATCCTGAAGCGTATCAGAAACTTCTGTTTGATGCATTACGGGGTGATCATACGCTTTTTGTCAGCGCAGAAGAAACAGAAACTGCCTGGAAACTATTCGAAGGAAAGCTGGACAATGGTGATGTTGTACATTACACTACAGGAAAACTTCCTCAGTCAAAATTTGATCTCCGATGGATTGACTTTGACTATTATGTAAATTTCTGTGCATGATTTGTTCAGTTCAGCACAGGGGGGTGGTAATTGTTTAAAATAAAAACGATACCCTCTTCTTTTCAGAAATAGCCTGTACACAGGAACTATTTCCGGATATATCATTTCTGCATTGTCCGTAAAACCCGTTTGCATATTTTAACCACAATATTATTAGGTCAAATATAGTGTATAATCGTTCTGGTAAGTAACTTGCGAACGATGCATCTCAACATCCGAGTGGAAACTGATGAATAATCCGGCATATCTTCTGATGTTACTAATTGCGCGTTTGTCCCGGCTTAA
>CAYMGX010000062.1:0-10473 GCA_964390065.1 uncultured Fibrobacter sp.
GAATTGCTCCCTACATTCCTGAATGCGGCAGCGTGGGTGCATCAGGGGATCTTATCCATCTTGCACACATGGCACTGGCGATTATCGGTGAGGGCAAAGCGTTTTACAAAAAGGAACTGCGCCCCGTTGCCGATATCTTCCGTGATACCGGTATCACCCCTTACCGCTTGTCGTTTAAAGAGGGAATTGCCCTGATAAACGGAACTGCCGCAATGACTGCTATTGCCGCATTTGCGCTGTTTGGTGCGAAAAAACTCCTGCGTATTGCATGTGTCAACGCAGCCTTTGCTGTTGAAATCTTCGGTGGTATCGATGATGCCTTCGATGAAGACTTGCATAGCGTAAAGCCTCATCCGGGACAGGTTAAAATTGCTGATATTATTCGTAAACTGTATAAGGGGTCAAATAATATTACACTGCGCAGCGAGATGCATGATCGTATCCGGAATCAGGAGACCGGCGGGCTTGTTTACGAAACGAGTATCAACGTTCAGGATGTCTATTCGATACGATGCACACCGCAGATTCTTGCACCGGTATGTGAAGCAATCGACGCAGTGACAAAAACGGTTGAAATTGAAGCGAATTCATCAAATGATAATCCGATTATTATTCCCGAAAAGAAAAAGGTGATTCACGGAGGTAATTTCCACGGGCAGAGTATTGGCTTTGCAATGGATATGCTTGCGATGGCGATCTCTGAGATCTGTACATTATCGGAACGCAGACTTAATAAACTGCTTGACAGTAACCTTAATGAGGGGCTACCGGAGCATCTGATTCCCGGGGTCACCGGGCTTACTATGGGATTTATGGGCGCGCAGTATCTTGCGACATCAACCACTGCCGAAAACCGTCAGCTTGCAAATCCGGTCAGCACGTTGTCAATTTCCTGCAACGCATCAAACCAGGATGTCGTGAGTATGGGAACTGTTGCAGCACGTAAAGCATTTAAATCGGTATCAAACGCAAAACACGTTATCACCCTGGAAATTCTTGGTCAGTTGCAGGCACTTCATTTCCGCAAATGCGAAAGCCGTATGGGCAAAGGAACATCCGCAATTTACAAAGCACTAAAGAAGGATTTTCAGGTGTACGATAACAGTCGTGTCTTCCATAATGACCTCGCGAAATTCAGGAAGATCCTGTTTTCAAGCCAGATGTTTGATGATCTTATGGGGTACTGCTGATTGGTTTCTGAAAATCCATGTTATCAATCAAACTGCATGTCAAAAATATCTCTCGGATCAGTCAAACCTGCAGAATCAGTCAGATTAGTGTAATACACAAAAAAAAGGTCTCTCGTAATTGTTACCAGAGACCTTTTTTTAAACAGGATTAGAATAATTGTTTACACTTTAAGCACAATACGCTGAATCGCCTTTGTCGGACACTTGGTCTCGCAAATACCACAATCGGTACATTTCTTGTTGTCAATCTTTGCGAGGTTTTTAACCATATCAATCGCTTGTGACGGACAATTCCTGACACATAGTCCGCAACCGATGCAACCAACTTTACAGTATCTTTTTACTGTGGGGCCTTTATCGTTAGAGTAGCACTTGACAAATGGCTTTTTGTTCTTTGGAACAATTGAAATGATCTTTCTCGGACATGCCTTGACACATATACCGCAGGCAACACACTTTAATGAATCGACTTCTGCAAGTCCGAGTGCATTAACATGTATTGCGTCAAACGGACATGCTGCTTCACACGATCCATACCCAAGACATCCAAACGGACATTCTTTATCACCATCGCTAACTGCTGCTGCGGCTACGCAATCAGGAACTCCGCGATGCTCAAATTTTTTCTTTGACATTTCGCTATCACCGCGACATGCGACAAATGCAACTTTCGGTTCTGCTTCACCCATCTCTTTACCGGTAAGAGCAGCAATCTTTGCTGCGGCAGCTTTACCTGCGGGAGTGCAGAGTGATGGGGATACATCCGGATTGTTAACAACTGCTTCGGCATACTGATGACATCCGGCGAAACCACAGGCTCCACAGTGTGCATGAGCCAGAAGCTCAGAGACTTTTTCAACCTTTGGATCTGATTTTGTAAAAAAGTACTTTGCAATAAGTGCCAGCGTAACACCAAAAACAAGTGCAAGACCGGCCAGAAACGCGGCTGCTGTTGTCAGTAATTTCGGAATGTTGATACTGTCTGCTCCATCAGTGCTCATCGCAGACCCTACACCAACCTCAAATATTGGTGTCGTATGAGATCCTGCAAACTGCAGTACCAGCCGTGTCACTTCTATTCCTGTCTGCAGTAATGATACTGCACTATGTATGTATTCCATTATTCCTCCAATAAAATAAAAACCCAGGTTGTTCTCCGATAGTTTACTTAGTGAGAAATCAGCCCGGAAAAACCTGAGAATGCAAGTGCGACCATGCCGGTGATGATAAATGCAAGCGGCAATCCTTTGAATGCTTTGGGAACATTTGCAACTTCCATACGTTCACGTAAACTTGCCATTACGATCAGGGCGATTGCAAAACCGATACCGCTGCCAAGAGCAAGTGCTATACTTTCGAGAAAGCTGTGTTTTTCGTCAACGTTAATAATCGGTACAGCGATAATGATACAGTTGGTGGAAATCAGTGCAAGATAGACACCAAGTTTATGAAAAAGTGCCGGTGCAATCTTTTTCATGATTGTATCACTCGCCTGAACAAGACCTGCAACCACCCCGATAAACACTACAATTTTAAGGAACTGCAGATGTAAAGGAATCATCAGGTAGTTGAAAATGATCCAGCTTGCAGCAGCACTGATTATCATCACGGCAGTAAAGGTAATGCTCATACCCACGGCTGTTTCAGTTTTCTTTGAAACGCCAAAGAAAATGCAGAGCCCAAGGAAACGTGTAAATACAAAGTTATTAATCAGTGAACTTGCGATCACTATTTCAAATAATTTTAAAAATTCATGATTCATCGTTGATGCCCCTTCACTTATGCAGCTTTTTTCGAAAATTTTTGATCCAGATAGTTAAACAGTGCCATCAGTAAACCAGCCGTGATAAATCCTCCGGCAGGGAGAATCATGATCAGCAGTGGTTTGGCCCCGAATAATACCGGATAGTCAAGAATCGTTCCTTTGCCAAGTAACTCACGAACGGCGCTGATCGCAATCATCGCCAGCAGAAATCCAGCGCCGCGCCCGAGACCATCAAAGGTTGACTTTATAACACCATTCTTACTTGCAAACGATTCCGCAGCAGCAAGTATTGATGCAAATGCGACTATTAGTTGAATATACAAGCCAAGTGTCGCATACACACCCGGTGCAAATGCGGCACATAACATATCGGTAACGGTTACCCAACCGGATATAATCAACATGAATATTGGAAGACGGATTCTGGGATGTACCGCAGAACGCATTGACGATACAGTCATGTTTACCATCGTCTGGACAAACATCACTGCAATACCCATCATGAAACCATCCCTGACTGTTGATGTCACTGCAATCGCCGGACATAAGCTTATTGCCTGACGGAAAATGGTGTTTTCCTGAATGATACCTCTCAAAAACAGTTCTGAATTTTTTAAATCGCTGCTCATTATTTACCTGCCTGATTCTGCAATACTTTGCTTAATTCACTGAGACCATCACGTTGACCATTGACAACTGCACGGCTTGAAATCGTCGCGCCGCTTACAGCCTGAATCTTGTCGGTTCCTTCAGATTTGACAATTTCCATATTGGCAAGTCCTTTTCCAAAGAAACGTTTCTGGAAATCCAGAGTCGTAACAACATCACCAAGTCCCGGCGTTTCCGCATGGCTAAGTACATTAATGTTGGTAATCTTTTGCTCCGTGTCAACCGCAAGCATCGTATGAATAAAACTTGAATATCCTTTGCCAAACGATTCTACAACATACCCGAGCAGTGTTCCATCCTTACCGAATACTTTAAATATCTCTGCGGGATGATCCGCTGCAGTCCACTTTGATAACGGTTCAACTTTATCCGCACCGTCAAACATTTTCATCAATACCGACATTTTTTTTGCATCCGCATTTTTTGCAATAATCGGAATAGTCTTTGCATAAACAGCAACAATCAGCAGGCCACCGATTATGTAAATAAGCATGAGCTTCCAGGTGATAGTGAAAATCTCTTTTGAATTCATATTTTCATTCATGATTTTTTCCCTTTCACTTTTACTGCTCCAAAAACAGCAGGTTTGAATGAACGGTCGATTATTGGTGCGAAACAGTTCATGATAAGTATCGAGAACATGACTCCTTCAGGGTAGCCGCCCTTGAGACGAATTAACATTGTGAGAAAACCGCAGCCGATACCGAAAACGATCTTCCCTTTTGAAGTCATCGGGGAGGTAACATAGTCTGTTGCCATGAAAAATGCACCAAGCATCATACCGCCGCTTAACAGATGAAGCAGCGGATCGCCGGCAAAGAATGCGCCACCATGTACTTTTGCACCAAAGATCCATGCCATGAGTGCTGCAGTGCCAAGAAATGCAACCGGTGTATGCCAGGTAATTATCTTTTTAGCAAGAAGAAACAAGCCACCAATCAGTAATAAAATGATAGCAGTTTCACCAATACAACCGCTTCTGTTACCAATCAGTAAACTTCCATATAAATTTGCTTTGTCACCAAAAGCTTCAATAAGTTTATCGTAACCCTCAAGCTTAAGTAGCCCAAGCGGTGTAGCCTGGGATACTGCATCGATTGCACCTTTTGTAATCAGGTCATTGACTGGTGCAGTCCATGTGGTAAGAATTTTCGGAAATGATACAAGCAGGAATGCACGGGCGAGCAGTGCCGGATTGAAAAGATTAAATCCAAGTCCTCCAAAGAGCTGTTTTGTCAGAACAATCGCGACAAGCGTTCCTGCAAGAGGTATGTAAAAAGGAACTGATGGCGGAAGATTCATCGCCAGAAGCAGTCCGGTTAAAAATGCACTTCCATCATTGATTGTTACAGTTCTTTTTGTAATTTTTTGATAAAGGTATTCAAACAGTACTGCGCTTGAGATACATAGAAAAAGTACGAATATTCCGGGAAGACCAAAATAAAAAGCGCCCAGTAGCGCGGCTGGCGTAAGGGCGATATTGACAGTCCACATAATCCCGGCAGTGGAATCTTTACTTTTAATATGCGGACTGACAGAGAGGTATGCTGAACCCGGAGCCGCCATAACTAACGGCTGCTCTGCAGGTTTCACTGATTCTGTAGTTGTCGACATGGTATATTACAATCCTTTCAATAATTTACAAAAAAACATTATCCTCTTAATACCATCTTGGTTGCCTTGATAAACTGTACTATCGGGCGTCTTGACGGACATATAAAGGTGCAGGAGCCGCATTCGAAACAGGCTTCGATGTTGTATTCTTTTGCAGTTTCATATTGACGCTGTTCGGCAAGCAGGCTAAGCATAAATGGCTGTAATCCCATCGGGCACGCCTTGACACAACGTCCGCACCTGATGCAATTAAGATACTCTTCACCGCCGCTGGCTATTCCTTCCGGTAAAGCAATAATACCTGATGTTCCTTTTATCACCGGCAGATCTGTTGTGTGCAGTGCAAACCCCATCATAGGACCACCACTAATAATTTTGGCAGCTTTACCTTTAATACCACTGCATGCAGCAATAAGTTCTGCAACGTTGGTACCGATAGGTGCTCTGAAATTTTTCGGTGTTGTAATCGATTCGCCGGTTACCGATACTATACGTTCAATAAGAGGACGGCCAAGCTTTACTGCTTCGTAAATTGCAAACATTGTGCCCACGTTCTGAACAACAACACCAACATCCATTGGAAGGCCGCCAGGTGGCACCTCACGGTTGAGTGTTGATTTAATAAGAACTTTCTCTGCACCCTGAGGGTACCTCACATTAAAAGATGCAATCGTAATGTCGCTCTGGCCTTTGGTTAATTCTATAAATTGATTCACGGCATCGGGTTTGTTGGATTCAATTCCGATGACTGCTTTTTTTATGTCAAGAACTTTAAGCAGTATCCGTATCCCTTCAAGAATCTCTTTTGCATGTTCAAGCATAATACGATAATCTGCTGTGAGATATGGTTCACACTCAACACCATCGATCACCAGTGTATCAATTTTCTTGTTGGCCGGGGGATTTATTTTAACATGTGTCGGGAATGTTGCACCACCCATACCGACGATTCCGGCATTAGTGATCTTTTCAATAATTTCCGCCTTGGAAAGCGATTGCCAGTTACTGCACACCTTGCATTCAACCCACGTATCAGTGCCATCATTTTCAATAAGGGCTGCCGCAGCTTTTCGTCCTGTTGCGAGAAGTGCCTCCGTAATTTTTATAACTTTTCCGCTGACCGGAGAATGAACTTTTGCAGAAACCATTCCACCTGCTTCACCGATGAGCTGCCCTTTCTTTACTATTGCGCCTTCCTCAACAATAAGCTTAGCCGGGGCACCAATGTGCTGCTGCATAGGGACAAGTACTGTTTTGGGAACAAATCTCTCAATCGGCATGTTTTTTGAAAGAGTTTCGTCATTATGAGGATGAACGCCGCCCTTAAATGAAAAACTGGACATGTTGAAAATCTCCGTTACAATAATTAATTATCCAGAAACGATATAGCCTGAACCAGGCGTAAAATAGCACAACGGGCCCGGACTAATGTTGAAAGTCAAGGCCGGAAATGAAAAACATAAACGTGTAAGATTACTTTTGTGTAAAGATATCTGTTTGCTGATCCCGTCTGCTGCATTAAGCATAATCATAAACAGATAAGGCCTGTGATCTGTTTGTCAGAAGAAAATCCCGTGTTCATGATCATGATCATGATCAGGATTAACAGATATCATTAATTACCAGGTGGTTCTTTGAGCTGTTTGACATCATGGCACAACAACACCTGCAACAATTATTATAATGTCACCATGAACATACTGCATGGAACAATTATGATCATGGCACAAAAGTATTATTCTGTCTTGCATCCGCATTCAATTGAGATTGAGTGAAGTTTTAATGCTTCATCATTATCTTTTGTCTTAGAAAAAACTTCCAGAAACTCTTCACAGCTGTTAAAATGGTATTTCTGAAGACAGCTCTGTTTGTTTTGACAGCCTAATGCGAATACAAGTGCAACACAGGTTATGATCAAACCTAATTTCATTGCGGCTCCTTTTTTGTTTGTAAAGAAGTGGCTTGAAGTATTGATAAATCACGGAAATTCGTAGGAGAAACTCCGTTTTTACATTGAACGATAGTAATATCATTAACCATTTTTACCGCGCCTTTGGGGAAAAATATACTTAAGTCATTGGTGTCAAAAGCGGTATACAGTTTGCCCCCCGTTTCAAGTCCTTTTTCTGTAAAGCGCATAATCCAGGTTGAATCAGGGGATGGGTTTGCATAGCAGGTATCGTACCCTGCAAAAACCTGTTGAAGTATCTTGTTGTCCAATGTGAGCAGCGATGCATTATCTTTGTTTGATGCGAATGCTCTCAGGTACGATGTGTATGCGTGAGTGAACACTGCTGTGTCGACGCTATCCTGTGGGAATTTATAGGTGATCACACGCCACACTATTCCGTTATCTTTAATTTCAATTCTATCAAAAACTGCCGGATTGATACTATCGGCAGCTTTATCACTTACCCAGAATCCTGCAATTAATTTCCCAACGGAATCTTTCTGCGGTTCACTAAACGGATTTAATTTTTTATTGTTTTCAATACCGGCTTTGTATTTCGCATAATCATCAGTATCTGCTTTTTTACTGAGATTATTGATTACAAGCGCAACAATAACCATCATTACGACACCAAGTGCTGCTTTCATATAACTTGAACTGCTGCGAGCCATAGTTTCCTCCTGGAAGATTGTGTACCATACCTGAACACCGCTTTTACCTGGTAAACCGTTTAATCTGCTGAAATGTTACACAAGTCTGGAATTTAGCTCAAAAACTTCTTATTCAGATAATTCTAAAATAATTAAAAATCACTACTCGAAGCTATCAGTATTATTATAAAAAGCAGGAGAATATAATGTAATCGTCCGGGAAATAAAAACGTCATTATACAGGCTTGTAGTAAAATAAATTAAAATATGTCATGAAAATCCTGCCGTATCACAATCCTGTACTGAAGTATGAATGAACCGAGTGGCAGATAGTGAGAATAGCGACAATACGTTACGAATCCAGATCCGGGCTCTTTACCTGAAGCGTCAACTTATCGTCAGTACGTTTTGCTGTATAGACGATAATCTTACGTCCGGGGCGCAAAATTGTCTGCCCCGTAATTTTGTTCAATGAACATAATTTCTTCACGGATGTACGATATTTCATTGCGATATGGCCAAGGGTCTCACCTGGTCGAATGATGTGCCACTTTGTCTTTGCCAGTTCTATAAGATAATCAAAGTTCACTTTTGTTAAAATAAGTGTGTCACCTTTTAGTGTGGAATTTTGAAAATCAATAATGTAATTCGGATCAAAGGGCTGACCATAGAACCGCATCTCAAAATGTAAGTGACTTCCGGTTGAGCGCCCGGTGTTCCCTCCAAGGCCGATAACATCACCGGACTTAACTTTTGCATGAGGAACCAGATGCGTTTTGGATAAATGGGCATAAATTGTTTCAAGACCGTTCGCGTGACGAAGAACAACGACAAGGCCATAACCTTTGCGGTCAAATTCACGTACCCGAACGATACCATCAAAGGCTGCGCGAACAGTATCACCCTTTTGAAGCTTTATATCAATTCCATTATGCCACATTGCACCGCGCTGCCCAAAATCAGAGGTAATGTAATTTTCAAAGGGGTGCACGTAAAATTTGTTGAGTGTACAATCAATCAATGGAATTCTCGCAGTATCGTTCCAGCCCTTTGGTTCAAAACAACCGGAATTGATTCTTGATGTACTCCAGGCGAACGTCGTATCGTATGTGTCGAGATCTTGCCTGAAAAGCTCATTGAGACCCTGTTGAAATTCGTTTTCCCGGGTTTCTGTTGCTGCTGATGAGGTGTCTTCGGAGGATTGAGAGTAAAGGTTCTGAGGTGCGTAAGGATCGAAATTGGTGCTGGAAGAATCAGGAGTATTCTGTGACGCTTGCAGTAGCGATGCTGCAGCTGCCCAAATACAAATCAACCACACTTTTGACCATATCGACTTAATCATTACTTAATTCTCCGTAAATTAACATCTTCTGCATTGCCCGCATATATGCTTATGGTAGTATCATCATTAGAAAAAAATAAACAAGAAATTCGATTTTCGCAGATTTTTATTGTAACAGCCGGTACGCAGGAATGATAAGTTTATGATAATAAGGAAATTAAAGACAAAATAAAAGTACATCGATTTATATGTGTAAAATCAGGCAGACTTACAAGACGTTTAAAATAGTAAGGGTGGTACATTCCTTTTAATATCTGGTAATACACTGAAAATTAATATGTTAAGGTTGATAATCTCAACCTTAACATATTACTCGTGTAATCAGGCTGTAACCGGTTCTTTAGCAAGTGGATCGAGTACAACTATTTCCGGTGCAGTTGTATCACTGATCACAAATTCTTTACGATCGCCATATTCTGCCCGTTTACCATCATTCCAGTTCTTTACAGGACGATAGTATCCGACAATGCGGGAGTACACTTCCGTTTCCTGACCGCATTTCCCGCATGTGAATTGCTCACCCTTAATATACCCATGGCTATGACAAACAGAGAACGTCGGTGAAAGGGTAAAATAAGGTATACGGTAGTTTTCGGCGATACTCTTTACAAGTGATGCACACGTTTGCGGATTGTCGATGCTTTCTCCAATGAACGCGTGAAAAACCGTTCCTCCAGTATACATCCGTTGAAGCTCTTCCTGCATATCAAGAGCGTCGAAGATATCATCAGTTGCATTAACTGGTAACTGCGTTGAGTTTGTGTAATAAGGACTATCACCACCCGACATAAGCATACGCGGAAACTTGCCATGATCGATGCGGGCGAGTCTGTGTGATGTACCTTCCCCGGGAGTAGCTTCCAGATTGTAAAGATGGCCGGTTTCCTCCTGATATTTGACAAGGCGCTCTCTCATGTGTAGCAGTACCTCTTTTGCAAATTCTCGCGCCTCAGGATTGGTAAGGTCTTTACCTATAAAGTTTAGTGCAGCCTCGTTCATACCAATCAGGCCGATTGTCGAGAAATGATTGTTCCAGTGACGCAAATAACGTTTTGTGTAAGGAAACAGACCTTCTTCTGTCAATCTGCTGATTACCGTACGTTTTGTTTCCAGGGATTCCTTTGCGAGGTCCATATAATGGTTAAGGTTTGCAAAAAACTCCTCTTTACTTGATGATAAATACCCGATTCGCGGAAGGTTGATTGTAACAACACCAAGAGATCCGGTGAATTCATCTGAGCCAAACAAACCGCCACCACGATTACGAAGCTCGCGCTTGTCAAGTTGTAGTC
>CAYMGX010000062.1:10483-22633 GCA_964390065.1 uncultured Fibrobacter sp.
TCCATTGCCTCTTTTTAGTAGCTCTCTTAAATCAAGTTGTAGTCTGCAGCACATTGAGCGGACATCGCCGGGTTTTAGTGATGAATTAACAAAATTCTGGAAGTAGGGTGTACCATATTTTCCGGTGATCTGGAACAACAGTTCCGCATTCTTGCTGGTCCAGTCAAAATTAGACGTGATATTATATGTTGGAATCGGGTATGCAAAACCACGCCCTTCATGATCACCTTCAATAAAGATTTCAAGGAATGCCTTGTTAATGAGATCCATCTCTTTTTGACAATCTGCATAGGTAAATTCCTGCATTTCTCCGCCAACAATAGCAGGCTGTTCAGCAAGGTCTTCAGGAACAACCCAATCGAAGGTGACATTTGTAAAAGGTGCCTGTGATCCCCATCGTGATGGCGTATTGACACCAAATACAAATGACTGGATACACTGCTTCACCTCTTTAAATGACAGGTTTTCAACCTTTACAAATGGTGCAAGGTAGGTGTCAAATGATGAAAACGCCTGTGCTCCGGCCCATTCGTTCTGAAGTACCCCAAGGAAGTTCACCATCTGCTGAATAAGTGTTGAGAGGTGTTTTGCCGGTCCGCTAGAGATCTTGTTGGGAACTCCGCCGAGGCCTTCAGTAATAAGCTGACGAAGCGACCATCCTGCACAGTACCCTGAAAACATGGAGAGATCATGAAGATGAAAATCACCATTACGATGCGCTTCTGCAACAGAGGGACTGTAGATATTTTCGAGCCAGTAATTTGCAGTAATTGCACCACTGTTATGAAGTATCAGTCCGCCGAGGGAGTAGCCGACATTGGCGTTTTCCTTGACACGCCAGTCCTCTTTACGAAGATAACCATCCATGGTCCGGTTGATATTAACAAGAAGACTGCCAGTTTCACGATTGCGGCGATGCTGCTCACGATAGAGGATGTACGTTTTTGCGATCTTTGTCAAACCGGCGTCCATTAGAACCTTTTCAACAAGGTCCTGAATCTCCTCAACAGCTGGAATGGATTTCGGGTGGAACCGTTCATTAATGACACTTTCAACTCTTTTCGCAAGTTCCAGTGCGTTGCCAAAGTCGTGCATTCCACATGACTGTGCTGCCTTAAAGATAGCATTAGCAATTTTATAGTTGTCATAACTTGCAAGTGCACCATTACGTTTGCGAATCGTAGAAATCATAGAATAAACCCTCGTGTGTTAAAATGTGTCTGATACGCATTCAGAAAAACCCGGTCAGTGCAGGTCCTTTTAAATGCTTTTTCCCTTTGAAAATCAAAACGTTGTTCAAATTGTACTTACACAAAATATAGTGTGCTAAAAATAGAGTCAATACCAATAGTAGTGTTGTTAAAAGAAAGTTTGATGTCAAGAGAGGGAGTGCATTTTTTAAAAGAATTCAGAATCCAGAATCCAGAATAGATTTTACTACTGGCTACTGGCTACTGGCTACTGGCTACTGGCTACTGGCTACTGGCTACTGGCTACTTCCGCGCCCCCCGCGTTTCCTCACAGAAAACAGTTTCTATGACTCACTATAAAACCTCATACCTGTCAGTAGTTTGTATGTTGTATACTATATAGATAGAGAGGTTCCGGGGTGCGGAAATTTTTGGCATATCATTGAAATTATAGATTATATTAATTCAATGATACATGTCCGCATTAACTTTAAGTTGTAAGAGATAAAATGCTGAATGTATTTGATTATACCGATTACAGAATCCTGCTTGCAGATCTGTACCAGCAGCGTAAGAGTGAATGGGCTGCTTTTTCATACAGATATATATGTAGTAAGGTCGGGATCTCGTCAGCAGGTTTTTTTACGAACATTCTAAATGGCAAGCGTAATATCTCTGATGAATTGATCTTCAAGTTTGCTGAGCTGTTTGGATTTAGCAGGGTTGAGACTGAGTACTTTGAATGTATGGTACATTATGATCAGAGTAAGGAACCGGACAGACGAAAGTACTATCATGATAAAATGGTCGCATTGCGAAAGACGTCAATTTACGAATTGACGTCTGAGCAGAATGAGTATTTTTCAAACTGGTATAACATAGCGATACGTGAACTGATTAATTTCTATCCGTTTAATGGGGACTACGAGGTACTCGCGAAAATGCTTGCACCATCAATTACGGCAACTCAGGCGCAAAGTGCAATAGAGCTTCTACTCAAGCTTAATCTTATTCGTAAAGATGGCGATATGTATGTCGTTACTGATAAGACTGTACGCACCAGTAATCAGACATCATTGAGTGCGATTCATCATTACCAGCGTGCGGCCATGACACTTGCTCAAACAGCGATAGAGCGATTTGACCGTGCCGACAGAAATATCTCCACACTGACACTTAATATCTCCACTGCACAATTTAAAGCGATATCAGAAAAACTGACAGAGTTTCAGCTTGCTGCGCTTGAAATGGCGAAAAGTGATCTTGAGCCAAGTGAGCGGGTATATCAATTTAACTTTCAGATTTTTCCACTGACTAAATGCTACAAGAGTGAGAAGTAAACCGTGGGCAGATTTAAACTGATATCACTTTTTCTGCTTACTGCATTAGTTGCGGTGATGATAACTTCCTGTGGTCCGACTCAGGTTGCTGGTGGTGGTACACTTACGGTTGGTACACTTGTTGATGAATTTGATAACGCTGTCGCTGGAGCGACTATTTCATTATATAAGGCGGATGACAATACTGTTATCAGGACTGTTATGACTGATGGTGATGGTTGTTTTGAATTCGATTCATTACCTGCAAAGGTCAACTATTCGTTTGTCGGAGTTACTGCAGATGGTTTAAAGAAAGTATTCAGAGGACCATTTGTCCGCGAGTATTTTGATAGTTTGACTGATCTGAAAAAGGATACTGTATACCCGCCGGGAGCAATTCAGGGGTGCGTTACCTATCCGTTTGTATATGATCTCAAGTCTGATGTGACCATTTACATTCCGGGAACATCGTTCAGCGCAATCGTCAATAATGCAACGTCAACATTTACCATGAGCTCCGTGCCAAAGGGCATATACACGTTGCGTTTTACAGGTGCAAAACTCTCTCTGACAAGTAAAGGTATAGCGGTTGAGTCAGGTAAGACGACGACCATAAGTGAATGTTTCCTTCTTGAAAATGATACAATTGACATACCGCCATCACCGGTCGTTGATACTATTCTCCTGCTTGATCAGGTTTCAGGAATCGTACAGATAAAATGGAATCACGTGAATGTCGCAGATCGTAAAGGGTATGAGGTTTTTCGTTACGATTCACTGAGTACTGTTCCTGAATTGGTTGGCAGCACTAAAGATAATTATTTCGACGATACCGTGTATTCGGGTGGATCATCAGATACGCTTCCACGTTATTATTACTATCAGGTAAAGACCGTTGATGTGCTGAATAATAAAAGTACATACTCTTCTATATTGTCAATTAAACTCTACCCTCCATCATTGTATAAAACCCGTGTACATTTAAGTTTCAAAAACAGACGCGGTAATGATACCATTACCAATGCTGATACTGTTGTTGCAGTGGTGAGTTATTGTAATGGAAAGCTTGCACCACAGGCCGTTCGATGGAGTGAGGGCAGTTTGGATAATGTCATATTACTTAAGGATGTACATCCATTAATGAGTCCGGATTCGTCCTGGTCCGGCACTGATACTCTATTGTATGGTTGGAGTTCACCGGGTAAAAAACTGCTATTTGTCGAGGTTAATGATGGCGAAGGTTTTGGGAACTGGTATACGGATACAGTTTTAATAGATGTTCTTGATGATAAACTCCTGAATCCTCATGATGTATGGAAACCGATGGGGGACTCACTTTCTGAAGGTAAAATGTTTGCATCCGCAGTTGTTGTTGATACTGTGCTGCATGTTATTGGTGGACAGAAACTTGTTTACAATAGTGTAAGTAAAGTAAACAGGTCTGTTGCTGTGAAAACCGTAGAGCGGTTTGACATCAAAACAGGAATGAAGATGAGTAACGGAGTAGATCTACCAGTTGTGAGCAGTTATCATTGTGCGGCAGTTGTTGATAAAACAATATTTGTGTTTGGCGGATCTAACATACTATCTGCTTATTCATCAATTTATTATATCAAACCAGATGATACCAAGTGGACCAAGTGTACTGATTCTTTACCGTTTGGATTGATCGGTATGGCGTGTGCTGTTTATGATTCGAAAATTTATCTGTTTGGGGGATCGGATCCTGCATCTGCAGATGAAGCAAAGATTGCTCTCAATGATATCTATATGTTCGATGCCAAGACATTAAAAATCACGAAGGCCGGAGAGATGCAAAAGCACCGCACAAATCATCAGGCGGTGACTGTTGGTCAAAAAATTTGGATACTTGGTGGTGTTGATGAATTGCAGACACCACATACTGATATAGAAATTTTTGATCCTGTCAGTATGATAGCAACGAATGGTCCTGTTATGCCTGAGACCCGTAACACGTTTAGTGCCTGTGCTGTTGGCGACAGTATCTACATATTTGGCGGGAAAAATTCCATGAGCGGGAATGTATTTGGTTACGATAATGTGAAAGTACTTAATTGCAGGAAGACTGTTGACGGATGGATAAATGTTGCCCCGGTTGGTTATTCGATAAGCGGGGATGCAACAGTGAGTCACAACAGGATAATCTATTCTGCAGGCGGCAGCAGTACTGCATCAGGTGTTTCAGAAGTTGCTTATAAACGTGTGATGGTATACTATCCATAAAAAACAGGAGTTTTGTGAGAATGTGTGTGATGAATAAAAATGCATTTGTGAAGATCAGGGCACTTATTGTGCTTTTACTGATCAGCGCAAGCTATGCATTTACAGCATGCACAATTGATGAAAACGCCTATCTGTTTAACCATCAGACGTTTAAAACCGGATCATGGAAAGTTGCATCGCAGACAATGGACTTTATTGTTCCTGATGCACTGTGTAATAATAAGCCATATCGTTATCTGACAAGTGGAACAGTTGATTCGTCAGCTGCCGCGGTAATTGACAAGTTGGGGAGTGTGTCGATTACAGTTGCCCGGATTCAGGACGCATATCCTTTCCCGTCGGAATTCAGTGTTGATCCTCCTGCTGCGACTTCGATTACTATCAACAGGGATATGCCGGCTGCATTAGTGGCACTTAATACTCTGCTTGATACTGTGGCGTTTGCAGTCAAGATGAGTGATTCAGCAATCAGCCTGCAGCGATTACTTCGTGATGGCACTGTGGTATCCACTGGTTCTTTTACAATAAGCGGTTCAAAAACGATTACCGGACTTTTTGCGAATGATAGCGGTACTGCAGGATTTTTTGTTACCGGCAGCAACGGCTTGCTGCGATTTGTTAATCTCTCCACTGCGATCCCTGAGGTTACATCACATGATATCAATATCACCGATACAATTGTTTTTGCAAATAGTGTCTATGCAGTTTCCCGTGGGGGACGTGTTTATAAAAGCGGTGCTAACGGAGACTTCACATTGGATATACAGTTGAATACGCAGGTTACCTATGCTGATGCACAGACAATTTGCGGTACAACAGCAGTTGCATTTTTGACTGATACCGGATGGGTGCGAAACGCCTATACATCACCAGCGGTATCCATTGCGCGTGTTTCTGAATTGTCAAATGGTCTTGTGCTGCAGCATTGTCAGGCAGGATCCTGGATTTCCTCTTATACTACGATCAAGGATTCGCCGACTACAATCGTAGCGACATCTCCGGTAATAGCAAAAGTAAATAATAAGCGGGAAGTTACGTATTCATTTACTTCTACAGATTCTATCATTGTGGTGATGAATGATCCTGAACATAATAATCAGCTGCCTCAGTTTATGGTTGATGGCCAGTCTGTGTATAAACGAGTCGGATTAAGTTTTACGGGCCGAGGTGCTGATATTCTGTGTGAATCCGGGGTTGCAAAAATCAATTCTGATACAGTAAAGATTGTAATGAGACCCGATTCTGTTTTCTATGAATCAAACTACCTTGTTGGTGTATATAACACTCTATTGAATTTTCCCACCTGGCTTGATAAAAATAGTTATCGAATTGGTATTCCGTGGGGTAGTCATTCGGGGTATACACTTATAATCGGACCGGATACACTTTTAAAAGCTGGATCTGGTACTCGTGTAAAAAGTATGATTCAGGATCATCCAATACTCACAATTGATGGAAGCTTGATTTCCTGCTCATTTAAAGGTTTGCAGCATCCACCCTTAGAGATTTCTTTCTGGAGTCTTGATGGTAAACGCATCTTCAGTGCCAAGGTTGATCCTGGTATACAACAGATAAAGCTTCAAATGCCATCATACAACAGAGTTGTGATTGCACGGATCCGTTTCAGTGATGGAACCATGTACACAAAATCAATTGTTCCGTCATTATACTAAGTCCAGCATTTAATCCATTTTTTTTATCAGTGATTACTAATAATCTTGCATTTGGTTTTAAATTAGTATATATTAATATTCGAATATACATGTGGAGGTTGAAATGAATGCATCACATAGGAAAAAAGCCGAAATTCTCAAAGCTCTCGGACATCCGGTCCGGTTTTGCATTGTTGAAGGGCTTATTTCCGGAGAGCAGAATGTTGCAACGATGGTTAATTGTACTGGTGTTCCTCAGCCGACTGTGTCGCAACATTTAAATATTCTCAAAGCCGCTGGAATTATTGAAGGAGTTCGTGATGGTAATCAGATTCTTTATTCGGTAGTAAATAAAGATGCGCAACAGATAGTGAAAGCATTAAAGTAAAAAAAATTTAAATAAAATATATGTAAATGCGAATATATGCATAAGCAGATATTTCAAAAAGGAGCAAATTATGGTAAAGTTGGTTATTGGCGTAGTACTGGGGGCAGCAGCCGGTTTTGCATATTATAAGTTTATCGGATGTTCATCGGGAGCTTGTCCTTTGACAAGTAATCCGATAATAAGTACAATCTATGGAGCTGTTATGGGAGCATTGCTCTCTGGTGTTTTTCATAATTCATAATACAAGGAGTTACACATGAATATCGTTGTAAGAAGTGAGTGTTGTCCACAGAATCATCCCTGCCCTGCAATCAGAGTTTGCCCGGTCGGGGCAATGTCTCAAAAAGGGTATGCCGCACCGGTTATTGATAAAGAAAAATGCATCAAATGCGGTAAATGTGTTCGTCATTGTGCTATGGGTGCTATAACAGAAGAATAAATACGCAGATGTGTATTTTGCATAAAGTAAATTAATACAGGGAATTCGATAGTAGAGTATTTTCATTGTTTGACGTTATTTTTAAAGGAATAGTAAAATGGGTGTGACAGTGTATATAGTTTTAGCGGCCGCAATAATTATAATTCTTGTGATGATTACCAGAAAAACATCAAAAGGTATTAACAATATTTCAGTTCAAAATGTAACGGAACTGCTCAAAGAGAATGAACTGCTTATTCTTGATGTCCGCTCAAATGAGGAATTCAGTGCAGGACATCTTAAAGAATCAAAAAATATTCCAGTGCAATCACTATCACTTAAAATCGCATCGTTACTTGACTGGAAGGACAAAAAGGTTCTTGTGTATTGTCATAGTGGTGGCCGGAGTATGGCTGCAAGTCAGATGCTTAAAAAATCAGGTTTTACAAAAATCTATAATATGGCTGGTGGTGTGAGTGCCTGGGTTGGTGCCGGGAATAAGCTTATCAAATGACCGGTATGACCTGATATTTAAAAAACAGGAAGTGATTAAAATCATTTCATAGTAATCATTTCGACAAGAATAAAAAAAGTTGACAATAAAAGAAAGCACGCATACAATACCAGGATCTTAATACCTCTGATTTTAGAAACGAAACGGGATCCGGTAATTGAACCTGCTATTGACGTTGAGGCAATAAGTACTACAAGGAGAAGATCCGTGTGGCCACGTAGCGTGTGAAGTAGTGCTCCTACACCGCCGGTTATTGACAACTGAAAAAGACTCGTTCCGATAACAAGTAATGAGGGCAGTCGGAATAATGAAACAAGGACCGGTGTAACAATAACACCGCCACCTACGCCAAGTAATCCTGATAATATACCGACAATAAATCCGAAGATAATAAGGAATATCAGGTTTAATGACTCGTGGTGAACTGAACCGGTTTTTCTTTTAATTTTATACCAGTGAGTAAAGAATGTAATCCGGTAGTTTTTTACATCTCTAAAAGCCGGAGTACTATTTCTTTTTGACATTCTAACAACGTCAAGTATCATGAGTGTCGTTGAAAAGAGAAGCAAAAGAATAAATGCGATACCAAGTATAAAATCAAAAGACTGCGGAGTAAGATTGTAAGCCCGTTGCAATGAAAGTGCTTTTATGAAGTTGAGGAGCCTTATTCCGACTTCAACTCCAGGAACCGAACCGCACAACAAAACGGTTGCAAGCTTAATGGACACATTTCCTTTACGATAATGAACAATGGCTCCGGTTATTGACGAAATCGCAACAACACAGAGGCTCGATCCTATAGCTGTTTCGAATGGTACGCCAAATACATATCGTAGAAGTGGTGTCAGAAGAAATCCACCACCAATCCCAAATGTTCCGCTGAGAAATCCGATAAGAAAGCCAAGTAAGACAATACCGGGCCAGAAAACGCTCTGGTCTATGCCTGCTAATGTTAGAAACATGGAAAACCCTGACGATCTTTATTTAATACAAATGATGCAAATTATTATCCGGATATTGTACATTATCACATACCGAGCTTTTTCATTTTTTTCCACAATCCCACTTTACTGATTCCTAATTCCCTTGCGGCGGCAGTTTTGTTTCCGTTGTGTCGCGTTATGGCGTTTTGGATTGTCTCTAAAGTCATTTCATATTTGTAATGTATCGCCGGTTGAATCAGTGATGTATGAATTGTGGGTTCCAGACCTGCTTTACGCTCTGCACAGATACCATCACGAACCACTGCAACCCTGAGCTCGTGTGGAAGGTCAAGCGTCTGGATTTCAGATCCTTTGCAAAGTACAAACGCATGCTCAATCGCATTTTCAAGTTCGCGGACATTTCCCGGCCAGCAGTATGCCATTATAATTCTCATTGTGTCATGGTTACAGCCGCTGATATGTTTCCCCGTTTTCGTGTTGAATTTCGAAATGAAATGGCTAACAAGCAGAGGTATATCCGATTTACGTTCACGAAGTGGCGGGAGATGAATCGGAAAAACATTAAGGCGGTAAAACAGATCCTCCCGGAATAATCCCTTTGTGACAAGTTGACGGAGGTTTTTATTTGTCGCTGCAACAATGCGTACGTCGACAGCGATTTCCTTATTGTCACCAACCCTTGTAATAACCTTCTCCTGAAGTACCCGCAGTAGTTTCGCCTGCATCGATGGCGTTATTTCGCCGATTTCATCAAGAAACAATGTACCTTTGTCGGCATATTCAAACTTCCCGAAATGATCTTTAAATGCACCGGTAAAGGCACCCTTGACATGGCCGAATAGTTCGCTTTCAAGAAGCGTTTCTGTAAGTGCAGCACAATTGACACGCACAAAAAGATTGTCCTGCCTTCGCGACAACTGATGAATCGCGGCTGCGGCAAGCTCCTTACCACTGCCGCTTTCTCCAAGAATGACAACGTTTGAATCGGTAGATGCCGCCATCTCAATAAAATTGTAAACCTCCTGCATCACCGGTGATTTACCGCTGATACCAAGAAAATGATCACGTTTGATATCCGATGTTATCACACTATTGTCATGATAATTTTCAGGTGCAGGTAAAAGACAACAAAGTATTGTCGATAGATGTCTGCATGATGTTACAAGTACCTGCTTTTTTGATAAAGCATTGGAATGAAGTGTCGTGCAGAGAACGGATTCTGTACGACCATCAGGTATCTCCTGTAATAGTTCTGATAATGGCTGCCCTATTAGAATTTCTTTTGACCGGTCGCATAAGTCCGCTGCCCGGGAATTAACAGCGATAATTTTATAATCAGTAGAACAAACTATAATTCCGCAGGGAAACTGATCCGGTTCAGGAAAAATATCCTTTGTTAGCTCCATACCATTAACCATCCGATAACTGTTAATTGTTGACCGTTAACTAAGTTAATTATTGTTAATGGTTTTATGCAATAAATTTATGAAAATTATCCATCTATGCGTAAATTGGTGATGGCATATCTTTTGCTGCTATTAATAATGAACAAGAAAAATTAACCGGAGGTTTTTATGGAACACCTAACATTAAACAGTTTTAAAGAAAAAGTATGTGAATGCGGTTTTGGTGGTGGTGAAGCAACGTGGAAATTCAAGGGCGAGCTTCCTGCTGTAATAGATTTTTACGCTGACTGGTGTGGACCGTGCAAAATGGTCTCGCCGATACTGGATCAATTGTCAAAGGAATATGAAGGGCGGCTGGACATTTACAAAATAAATACAGAAACTGAACGGGAACTTGCAGGGGCTTTTGGAATCACAAGTATACCAAGTATATTGTTTGTACCAAAAGAGGGAGAACCTCAGATGCTTCAGGGTGCATTACCAAAGAATGAGTTTAAACGTCTTTTCAGGGATGTGCTTGGCGTTGAGGATTAAGTGTAAAATTTAAAGGTAATGTAATTACCGGATTCGGAGCGATATAATGAAAACAGATAATTACAAAAAATGGATAATAACAGCGGTTATAGCGCTTGCGTTATTTGCAGGGCTGTACTACCAGAAAAGTTCATCCGGTTCTGCAGATGTGTCAAGTAATCTGACATTAATTGCTGATGTAGGGCAATTTAAATCAATACTTGAGAAATCAAATGACCGGCTGCTTGTTATTGATTTATACGCCGACTGGTGTGCTCCGTGTAAAATTATCGCACCGGTACTTGATAATCTTGCTGAAAAATACAGCGGCAATGTTGATTTTTATCGTGTGAATGTTGATCAGAACAGTGCTGTTGCGAACTTTTTTAAGGTAGGTGCAATACCCTATGTTGTCTATGTAAAAAATGGTGTAGTTGTTGACGCTCTCACAGGAGCAAACAGTGCAGCTGCGTATGAAAGTAAAATAACAAAAAACCTGTAACGGCGCCATTGAACGGCGTTTTGATTACTTCCTGTATCAAGTACGTTACAAGCCATCAAGCAGATTTAAATGTAACGTTGTCAAGTATTAAAATAACCGGATATACTACGAAAGGTGGGCATTATGTCTTATTATTACAGTAAAACAGTAAAGGGATCATTTGAAGAAATAATTGAGAAAGTCGCTGGCAATCTTAAAAATGAGGGTTTTGGTATAATAACACAAATTGACATAACTAAAACAATGAAAGAAAAGTTGAACGTCGATTTCAAAAAGTACCGGATACTTGGAGCGTGTAATCCACCATATGCGTATAAGGCATTACAGGCTGAGGACAAGATTGGTGTATTGCTCCCATGCAATGTGATTGTGCAGGAAAAAACTCCCGGTGAAATCGAAGTCGCATGTGTAAATCCAATGGTGTCAATGCAGAATGTCAGTAATACTGCACTTGAAAGTGTCGCAAAGGAAATTCAGGATAAATTACACAGGGCTGTTGATCTGGTTTGAGGATGTGGCGAGTAACGCGTAACAAGTAACAGGTTTTGAGAGAAGCCCTAACGGGCTTTGAATTTTGCGCTTGTAACGCGTCACGTGTCACCAGTCACTTCTTCTTGCCTTTTTTCTAACAACAATCTATCTTATACCATCAAAATTTAATTCAGGAGCCAGGGAATATGGGTGTGATGCCCAAGCGGACCTGCCACTGTGAATCCTTTAACTGATTATTAATAATCAGGATATTGCCAATCCAGGCCACTGTCCATTGAAAATGCGGATGGGAAGGCGGCAAGATCGGGAAAGCCAGGAAACCTGCCTGATGCGTACATGCTTTTGAATCCTCAGGAAACAGGGTTCAGGGAATTTTTCAATAATGAATAGTTTTAGTTTTTCTATTGTGCTCATTGCATGGGTTGCCTGTAGTTTTATTGGTAACGCTCAGGGTGATAGTTTATCGACAGATGATTCGCTTCCCGTTCAGTTTACACAAATGGATTCTTTATCGGTTGTAATTGATACCATTCACGATATCTCAAATAATGCAGATTCGATATTCCTG
>CAYMGX010000063.1:0-22573 GCA_964390065.1 uncultured Fibrobacter sp.
TTGACATTTGCAGTGATGCAATCGCTACTGTTCCAAGAGCAATATACATTGATTGAAAAAAATTTTTATTGATTACACTTTTTATTGATTCATAAGGAATACCGAGGAATAAAATCCCGATAATCTGCTCTTTTTTATCCGCAATTGGATAGTAACATGTTAAGAATTGTTTACCAAGAATCATGGCATTTCCACTATATTCTTTACCTATAATTACATCTGGATATGCTTTGCTGTTCTGACCAAGCAAGGTTCCGACTGCTCTGGTTCCATCTTCTTTAACAATATTGGTTGCAATCCGGATAAAATCATTTTCCTTTTTTGAAAAAATCGTTGCAAAATTTCCCTGTGTTTGTTTTATCAAATCAACCAGTTCAAAATGATCTGAAATACTTATCATGTTCTTATCGTAAAGAATTCCGTTTTTTAAAGTCAGTTGTCCATATGAATCTTCAACATATCTTCTGGCAGTGTAGATATCACTGCTGAGCTTCATTCTGAGAGCTGTTTCTGCGACTTTAAATCCGAGTGAATGCATTGCATTGAAAGTAATATATAATGCAGCAAGAGAGCTGACACATATTGATAAAACAATTAAAATAGACATTTTAGATTTAAGACGAAAACGCATTGGCATAGTTACACCTTCATAAAGATTGAATGGAGTGATATCGTGTTAATTGTAAAATTCAGAATGAGTATATGTCAATGAAGAAAAAAAACAATTTATTAGCAGGATTGTGCCAGTAATAAGGAGTGCTGATAGTTTATGTCAGCTATTTGAAATCAGGCCACAGAAGTTTGATTACACTGAAAATCAGGCGTAAAAAACATCTGATACAAATGACAAATTGCAAATATTACACGTTTCTTGAAATGACTTAAAAACCCGATGGCAAAATGAATAAAACAGCACAGTTGATTATTATCAAAATCGCAACCTGAGGTTGTGATTTTTTTTAAATTCCTGATATATTTTACATTCGCGTTTGTTACTGAATGGTTATGGTACTATGTTTGGGTGTAATGTAATACTGTTCTGTTAATATAATACTGAGAGATCAGAAATAGTATTAAAATTTGAAAAAGTTAATAACAAATCCGGACATCTGTTATTTAACGGTCAATGTACAGGAAATGAATGTGCATGATTGTTTTAGATTATGTAACAACGCACTATGTAAAGAGTTTTGTACGTATTAAAATTAATGGTTAAACGATTGGAGATTTGAAATGCAGTTTTTTGTTATTTATGTGCTTTTTTCGTACCTTTTAGAAGATATGAAAAAGAACTGTAATTAGAATGAAAATAACATTTAAGTTTGAATTCTTCCTTCAGTATCGCAGCCTCAGAGAGACCTTTCTTCTCTGATTCTTCGCAGTGTGAAATGTATGACAATACTAATGAATAGCAGTTGTAAAAAAAACTGATATACTTAGGGGAACAAGAGAATTTGGTCTCACAGACCGTTCTAAGCCGTGTTGCAGAAATGCCTGCTTTCATCGCCCAGGCTGTAACACTCGCTTTGGGTAAAGTAAGCAGTGTATTAATCACGTTCGCAACCATGTCATCATGCCACCAGCGGTAGTTCGGATAAAACAGTGCAACAATTATAGATTTACATAACAGTGCAGTAAATTCAGGTGAAAGTTGCAGTCCGCCGGAAATGTTGATAACTTCAAGTATACCATTCTTGACAGAAGTAATAACCCTTGTTGCAGAGCATTCTGTTGAAAAACCATTACAAACGGTGTTGTTGGTTATTGAACGAATAAAGTTGCTGCTTGCGGCCTTTGTTTCATTAATGCATAAATCAAGAAAACAGATATGAATGCGATGTGTTGCCAGCGTATTGGTCGCATCCTGTATTGTTTTAGCACTTGATATTGAAAATATGTGGAATGGTTGAAGAATTGATTTGAATTGCGCAATGTTTTCCACAGAAGATGAGACAATCAGGATGTTAACTGTTTGATCTAAAAATGAGAATGGATAAGAATTCCCTGTCATACTTTCAGTCCTGCTAATGAATGCTTACGATATTTATCAGGATAAAAAAGATTACCATGCAGTAATCTAAAGAATGTCCTGAACGCTTTTATACTACTCACAATGTAAATATAAAACAATTTACATCGTGGCACGCTGCAATCCAAAGGCAGAATAGTGTTTCCGGATGCTGCAAACAAATGGTGCTCCTGACGGAATCTGATGTTAGTAATTTTCAGAATAATATGCATTTACAATCAGGAACCTGTATCTACGCCTCAGGGTGATACCTTCAGTATCTGGCAATTATTATATACCATCAACAATCTCCGTAAAATGTGCGGTTAATATACCACTTAGTCTTTTCATTTCAAAATAGTATCCACATTTTTTACTGGCATTGGTATGCAGGAATGATTGGTTTGAAAGACCGGAGATTGTGGTACTTTTTTTAGGCGGTGAATTAAAATGCCCCCTCTCCCTGATGAAGAAGGGGTACTATCAGACTGTGAAATCGCTTTATCAGTTATTATTATGCCGGATAAAAATCTGTGATGCAACCGTAGAGGGTATGTTCGATTGTTGAAATCTTCCTTTAATATCGAATATATTACTTGCACGGGCATGTATATCTGATGAAAATACCGTCCTGTTAAAAGAAGAAATACTCATATTTTCGTTACGAAGTGTATGTTTGCTACTGACATTTCCTACTTTTGCAATGCCGGTTTTCCATGCAGTCAACGCAGCGGTACTGGTGTTTACAGCCCAGTCTGCTTCAGCGCTTTTTGACTGGCTGAACCACATCAGAGCGAAAATTCGTGGAAATTTTGCAGGAATATCATTAAACATATCGGTGATCCATTGTGCTTTATTACCGCCTTTTTCAGTACTTGAAAATTCGGGAATGAACATCGGTTTTTTTGAAATTGACAATGCATTATACGCAGGAGTAAATGTTTCGGTAAAGCTTTTCCAGCTTGACCAGCTTTGTGCTGTACCCCAATTGTATCCGTCAATTGACACGTAGTCAACCCACTCATCTCCGGGAAACCATCCTGTAAATGTGGCACTGCCGCTATTGGTTGCGTTGGTGGTCCATACCCATT
Source organism: uncultured Fibrobacter sp. (assembly GCA_964390065.1). Taxonomy (GTDB): domain Bacteria; phylum Fibrobacterota; class Chitinivibrionia; order Chitinivibrionales; family Chitinispirillaceae; genus JAAZBG01. The sequence goes on from CAYMGX010000063.1 coordinate 3,100, forward strand.
TTACATTTGTAACATTGAGATTGCGGAAAATAGTAACAACGTGTTTCCATGCGTCAATTAGAGTCTGGTTTGTATTGCCGGCACCGCTCTTTGCGATACCCCAGTCATACCAGTCGCCATTCGCTTCATGAAACGGGCGCAGCCATACCTCTTTTCCATATGCCTTAACACCCTGTGCGTAATTTGTCAGGTAGGCATCAGCCTTCCCATCAACAATCTGTTTTGTGGTATACCCGTTTGCCATCCAGGTGATAACAAGTATTGAATTGTTGGCTGCAGCGATATCTGCATATGTTTTGGTGTATGTCCAGTCGTTTGTATCCCAGAGGATAAACTGCATAATAAGGTCAAGATGGCGACCCTGAAGTGTCTGAAATGCATCGACATTTGCTTTGGTTGGCTGAGGATAGGTGCCATCACCGCCTACCCATGCACCGATCTGTTGTAATTCAGCGTTTACAAATGATGCAGCAATCAATCCGGTCATAAGTAAATTCCTTGCATATTTGATTATCATTAAAACCTCCCTGGATATAATGAAAAGTGTATTCTGTACCTTTCCCTCTAACAAAAATATAGGTCTTATAACCCATAAATCTCATTTGTGCTTATTTAATTATTTATATTTTTGTTATACTGTGCTGTTATTTCTGTCTAAGGGCGCTTTATAGAAAGGTGTACCAGGGTAATTGGGGGTATTTGATGCAACAAAAGAAGTCTCCTGTGCTCGACAAAACAATTTTTAAGATTCGCGGGATCATTGAATCATTGCCTGCAGGAAATCTGCTTCCATCAGTGCGTGTGCTTTCAGATACGTTGACAGTGTCGCCTGTAACAATCATGAAGGCTTTGAATACGCTCAAGCGTGAAGGATTGATTTCAGGACGGTGGGGTAAAGGTAATCGTATTGGTGATATTGTGCAAACAGAGAAAACTGATATTAGTGAAGAACGGGGCGTATTTCGGCGTGCACGAAATCAGTTTAGACAGGATATCATTAACGGCAGTTACCCTACCCATCTGCCGCTTCCGTCTCTCAATCAACTTGCCATAAAATATAATATCAGTTATCCGACATTAAAAAAAGTACTGCAATCATTACTTGACGACAGTATTATTAAACGTACCGGGACAAAGTATTATTTTTTCACTAATCGTACAATGTCAAAAGTCCGCATTGCAGTTGTTGCTTTTGGTTTAGACAGGAGGAATATAAAGATTGAGACAGAACGGGAGCGCACTTTTTACCGTTTATTGTCATCAACAGTACTTGATCTGAATGTTGAAATAGAGTTTATCAGCTACAACGATTACCTTGAAGAGCCGGTGTTTTATACACCGGCAGACGAATCACTGCATTATTATCTTTCTCAAAGAGGTATCTGCGGAATCATACTGTCATCGTATCATATGAACAATTCTGCAGAATGCCTATCCCGTCTGCTTACCTTGAATCTTCCTGTATCAGCCTGGATTGAGGACAGCCGCATACTTGACAGTGTTGAAAAATATGGTTCCCGGTACAGGAAACTGACCTTTTTTGATTCAAGTTATTCAACAATACCCGGTTATGATGTGGGCACCTATCTGATTAGTAAAGGACATCGTCATATTGCCTTTTTGTCACCATTTCATGCAAGCCCATGGTCACAGAACAGGTTGAAAGGTTTGAAGAAGGCAGTTGGCGGACAAATCGGTGCATCACTAAGTCCTATGGTGTTAACTGAGGCGATCAATGACTATGTGTATATGTCAAAAGTTCTTGCAAAATCTGCTTTTGAAGAATGCTTTGCTGCAACAGCACTTGAGCATGATATACACAACTTTCTTGCACCCAGGATCAACGCTATTAAGTATGAACACGATATCCTGCGGCGTGATGCTCTTATTTTTTCGGATATTAAACCATTAATTGACAATGTGGTTTCCGATCGGTCGATAACGGCACTTGTATGTGTCAACGATCTGATTGCCAGGCTTGTCAATGAATACTGGATTGATCTTGGTTTAACCATAGAGCAGCGCAAGGCCCTGATCGGATTTGATAATTCATTTACGAGTATCGAACAGCAGATCAGTACCTACGAATTCAATACACAGGGTGAGATTCAGAATATGATTAATCATCTTCGTTACCCGGATATATCACTCTATAAACAGAATATGCCGGTCATACGAATAAGCGGCCGGATAATTGAGCGGGGCAGTACGCGCTGAGCAGTTGTATCGGGTATAAAATACGCAGAGAATGTTTGTTTGTCAATGCTCTGTGGTCAACAAAACGGTCAACAGATCAATATATCCATAATTTCATTAAAATTGAGTTTTTAATGTTTTATGACCAATGCATTCTCTTTAGAGAACAACGAATTAAAATAAAAAAGACAAATCTAAAAACTGATGTTATATTGTTGATGTTGCAGTTGAAAACGGAAGATTAAAGAGACTGCAGCACCAGACAAAATACAGTTTAATCATTTGAGTTTGTTCGTTGTAGGGGGGTTATTAATGAACAGGGTGATTAGTAGTGCATTTGTTGTAACATTATTGCTTATTCTACAGCTGGTTCACTGTAAGCTTGATACAACATCTCCAACTGAATATCAAAGTGAAAAAAAACGATTTACGCTTACCGTTCCTGATGATGTGAGTGCGGATCTTTATAAGATTTCTGTATTCGATAGTACTGATACTGTTGTCTATTTTGAAAAGGCAAACAGCAAAACGATCCAGGTTTCTGTATCATCAAGACTCAATACAACAATTACTGTTGATGCAATCAGGAATAATGCATCGGTTTATTCCGGGCTTGCAACTGTAGTGCCGGATGAAACGACTGTTGTTACCCTTGAGAAAATTGTGAGTGTTGGTATTAGTGCTCCTGATGATTGTACGGGTGAACTGACAGAAGACAACCTGATATCGCTTTTCTGGAATGCTGTTACCGGTGCAACAGTCTATTCAGTCATGCGTTCAACCGATGGATCCACATGGAGTGAAATTACATCAACTTCAGATATATCATACATTGACAGTGATGTGGAAAAGGGTAAAACATATCGGTATAAAGTTGTTGCGTCAGGACAGGGAAGTGTTTCTGAACCAGGCAGCACTATTGAGGTAAAAGTTCCAGTCGAAATAATTGAGATCGTTGCACCGTCGGTACCTGAATCGGTAAAAGCTCAGGCTATTTCCATAAATGGTATCAAAGTCACATGGGAGGTTGTTGCCAATGCTTCTGAGTATGTGATTCGTTATAATAAAGTAACTGGTGGGACATCTGCAGAGGTTACCAGTGAAGATACTGTGATTACTATTAATGGACTTGAAGAAAATACTCGTTATTCAGTTACTGTTGCAGCACGCAATAGTGCCGGTTCCTCTGTTCCATCTGCTGCTGCATTATGTACAACGCTTTCCAAACCCCTTGAGAAACCATCAGTACCAATAAATATTGCCGCTGCAGCACTTTCAGAAAAAAGTATTAATGTAACCTGGGATGCTGTAACCAATGCATTTACATATACTGTCTTATACTCAACGCAGGCAAACGGAACCTTTACAACAAGAACATCATCAACAAACAGTTTCGTTATTGAATCCCTGAACGCATCAACCACTTATTATGTAAAGGTTACCGCCACGAATGATGCCGGTACTTCAGATGCATCAGATGTGGTAAGCGCCAAAACTCAGGAGCCTGCATTACAGGCGCCATCTGCACCGGTACTTGCTGTTGCAACAGTTGCCGATACATCACTGAAAGTCACCTGGAGTGCAGTAAGCAATGCTTCCGTATACATTGTTGAACGCAGCGTGACATCATCCGGTTCGTTCACTGCGGTTTGTACTACATCTGCTTTGACATATACTGATACAAAGTGTGCTGCTAATACGACATACTATTATAGAGGGAAAGCAGGTAACAGTGCCGGATATTCGTCATATTCCACTGTGGCATCTGCCAAAACCGATGCTGCTCTGAGTGCACCCGGAACATTGACTAAAGGAACTGTTACGGATTCGTCTATAGCGATCAGCTGGCAGCCTGCATCAGGTGCTCTCAGCTACAAGGTCTATTTAAGTACATCACAGAACGGTACTTACGAAGTGCACGGAACTGCAACAGGTACACAGTATACACTGAACGGTTTGACTGCAGGAACAACCTATTACATAAAGGTAACTGCAATCAGTGGAACCCGTGAATCAGCAGCGTCTGGTACTCTTAGCGCGCAGACTGGTGTAAAGATCGCGTCTGTACCTTCCGGTGTAAAAGCATCAGCTGTCTCTGCGACATCAATAACAGTTACATGGACAGGAGCCGAAGGTGCTTCAAGTTATATCATCTACGGTGGAACTTTATCGGAATCACTTGCGCAGATCGGTACAGCAACAACGGCAAACTTCTCACATACCGGTTTGACTGCTGCAACGACCTATTATTATGCTGTTGCATCTGTAAATGCGGGCGGAACATCAGCACGATCAACGACTGTAAGTGCAGCTACCGGTACTGCTACTCCGTCAACGCCAACGGGATTAACAGCTACTGTCGCATCGTCAACATCAATCACAATCAGGTTTAATACAGTTACCGGGGCAACAGGCTATAAATTATACTCGAGCAGTAATAATAGTACTTTTACACTACTATCATCGTTAACATCAGCAACCTATACGCATACAGGTCTGACAGCTAATACAACATACTATTACAAAGTGTCGGCAGTAAATGGTTCTGCTGAATCAGCTCAGTCAACGTCCGTGTCCGAAAAGACAAATGCTGCAACCAAAGTTGCTGTAATCAATTCAAACTGTAACGGTTGCGGACGTTGTCCATCTGCATGCAGCAGGGGGGCCATTTATCGCAGTGGCAGTAAATATGTAATTGATGCATCAAAGTGTAATGGCTGTGGAAACTGTATAAGCAGATGTCCAAGAGGTGCAATATCATTGAAGTAACTTGTAATTCTTTCAGTGGGGAATGGAACTATGAAATTAATTAAAATTCTGGGAATCAGTGCTCTGCTTGTTTTCTCGGCATTTGCTGCGAAAAAAGTATTCAATCATGTTATTGATCAGGCGATCTGTAATCAGTGTGGCGATTGTGTAAAGGAATGTCCTGAAAAAGCAATCAAGGTGACAAAACTACCTGATGGTAAATTAAGGCACGAAATTGATCCGGCTTTATGTACACAGTGCGGTATCTGTATAGACAAGTGCAAGCTTGAAGCAATTGACGCACAGGAAGTGAAACCGGGAAAGAAATAACAATACAGTGCGGGTACAATCCCTCTTGTCAATAAATCCTTTGTAGGGTTAATTTAAAATGTATTGTAATCTATAGAAGCCTCCTTACAGGGGATGCTCGGGGGTACTTGACTGTGAGGGATTAGCGGGGCGCTTTTAAGATGTACATCTTTCAAGACCACCATCACACCCGGATGTCGTGGAGATGCCGGTAATTTACTAATATGAACAGTGGAACTTTATGAGAAGAAATTTTATTGTAACAGCGTTTACGATGATTGCGTTGGTCATCGTTTCATGCACCGATAGTATTGATAAAATAAATTTGTCGGGTGAAACAAATCCGGAGGCGTCAGGTGCGACTGTTACCATTGATGCAAATGTGTGTTACGGATGCAGTTATGAGTATTGTTATACACGCTGTCCTGTGAAAGCTGTAAGTAAAACAAAAATCGGTGATCGTACTTACTATATAATCGATCCTGAAAAGTGCATTAAATGTGGTATCTGCATAGAGAGCTGTCCATTTGATGCCATTACCTGGAAACAATGATTTCATTGAGCAGTATGAATTTACAATGCAGTAAAGTATAGGATATGTTGCTGCGCTGTAATTACAATATAGGAATAAACTATACATGAATCGAAGAGCTATTTTACGTCTGATTGCCGGAGCCGGTGCTTTGGTTGCAATGCCTGTACTGGCTGCAAAATCAAAGTACCTTTTCAGGGTGAATCAGGCTAAATGTGTTGGCTGTAAAGACTGTGAGCGGGTTTGTCCTGTTGCCGCGATCAGCTTTGTCAGGGGAAAAGCAGTTATTGATATGGAAACGTGCAACGGCTGTTCATTATGTCCGGCTGTATGCTCATATGGAGCGATTAATCAATGCGATATTCAAGACGAAAATCTTTAATCATTCTTGGCACCATTTTAGTCGTGGCAATAATGGCTATCAGTTGTCAGGAACCGCTGAGAGCATATTTAAGTGTAAATAGTGCAAAATGTAAAGCATGTTCTGTATGCGTGGGAGTTTGTCCTGCGGATGCGGTGAGGATAATAAACGGTAAAGCAGTCATTGATGCATCAAAATGTATTGCGTGCGGCCGGTGTGTTGAGGTATGTCCGGTAAATGCGATTTATTAGGAGTGGGAAGAGGGATGTGTTCTTACCTCAACCTTAATCTTAACATCAACCTTATTTGAATTGAATTAATCTGTAAAGGAAACAGCTGTTGGAATGCGCAGTGGATATAGTGTATTAGGAATTGTTTCGGCAGGATTATTATTTAATAGTCTGGCAGAATCATCATTTCAGTATGATGGCGCTGCCGGTTATACAATTGTAAAGCCACATCAGTATGCTGATACAAATGGCGCTGAGGGCATTGATGTGAACAGTTATCTGTATGCAACGCGATCGTTCAACAAATCAATTGAATTGTCATTTCAGCACATGTTTAACGGTTCAAACAATACCGGTTTATATCCTGAACGGAGTCTACCGTTTACCAACATGACAGGGAGTGCACTCAGGCTGAGTGGTTTTGGTACATTAGTGCTGGGGGTATCAAACGAACTTTACTATCAGGCAAAATCCCAGGCGGTACCCTATTATCCGGCTGGAACAGAGATCATACCCCGGATGCTTACCTACGGTGAAGGCCAGTGGGATGGTGCGTTTGAGTGGTTTCACGGGCAGGTAAATTTGCATACATCGATTTATAATTTTCAGTTTCGTCCGCAGGATCGTTTCGTGACACGGGCTACCCTTGAGGATGCTCCCTATGGCGACAAGCGCGACATCGATTTGTGGACAGATATCAGTGCCGGGGTAGATATACCTCTTGACATCTCGGTTGATGCCGGAATGGTTATGAAGGAAAATCTGGCAGAAATCAACACCTACGATATTTATAAATACTGGTTGGGTCTTGGTGGAGAACATCAATTTAACAGAAACCGTTTTATGCTATCATGGGAGGCATCTGAGTATTTCGTTGTTAGTCAGATGATGAAAGAAAACGGGTATGCAGACGGGCTCACGACTGATATCATGGCACGATTTGTCTGGCGATTGAAATCTGATTTTTTTGTCAAGGGTGAAATTGATGTGGATCTTGCGGATAAAATGTTCAAGCAGTACTACGAATTACAAATGAGAAAAACCTGGAAACAGGGATCATCGCTTGATCTGCTTTACTTTGCAACAAATGGTGTTTTATTTCCCCGTCAGTGTCTTGCGATAAACACGGTTCTGAGGATTCACGAACATTTTGGAATCAGTCCGTCAGCCGCACTCTATATGTCTCAGGTGCCATCAGAGGATGTCTTCAGATATTACCGAAGCGACATGAAGATAGAGCTTTTATTCCCTGTTAATTCCCGGCTGGATTTTTATACCGGTTACAATCTCACACATTATGACCGACACCCGTTTTTTGCAACAAGAAATTCAGTGAGTGCAGGTGTCAGAACATGGTAGGTAACGTACAGCTTTTTGCTGAAGGGTTTACATTGGGAATAAGCACCGGGCTTGCCTGTCTTGCGACATGCGGACCTATTTACAGTGCATACCTGATGCAGTTTAACAGAACGGCATGGCGCTATGTAACCGCAGTACTTGAGATGTCGCTCGGACGTTTTTTCATGTATATCCTGATTGGTGCTGTCGCAGGTCTTCTCGGAACAAAGGTTCAGGATATCCAGAGGGATTATTTTTCGGTTATCTCCTATCTGCTTTTTTCGGCATTTCTTCTTGTTTCGGTTTTCAGGACAAGAAAATGTGAGTCCGGATGCAAGGCCCCACGGTGGAACAGGTTTGCAGAATGGCCGGTTTTACTGGGTTTTGTCACCGGTATTAATGTGTGCCCGTCATTTTTACTTGCATTTTCGAGATCGTTTACCCTGAGCGGCCCTGTTGCCGGCATGATGTTCTTCGCAGCTTTTTTTATTGGCACAAGTCTCTTTTTGATTCCGATATCGTTTATAGGCATGTTTGGAAAAAAGGAACTGTTCAGAAATATTGCGCGTATTGCGGCTGTACTTGTAGCACTATGGTTTATCATCAGTGCGGCAAGAACAGGGTATACAATTATAAAACCCTATTTTGATAAACGTCCGGTAATCAATCTGCTTGACAATGAACCAATGTATATCGTTCTTCAAAACAGGGCAAAAGCCGAGATGTGTGCAGTTCAGCTTGCGCAGAACAGGCCGGGCAAAGTAATTATTTCAGACACCTTGCCAATACTTAAGGGGACACACTATATTTTTACCGATTCATTAACGATCGGTGCTGATACATCAATAGCTCGCAGAGCAGATCGTTTTACCGTTATTGTAAGGAGTGGATTACTTGAATCACCCGACAGTCTTGAACGGGCGATTCATTTTCTCAAGGAGTATCACTTCAGATTTAATTATGCCAAGGGTGATCTGTTTTATGTGCGGTAATGCCTGTATTATGCGTACATGCAGGTATTGTCATAGCACAACGTATAACGATACTGTCCATTACTGCTTTTAAGAGGTTTTATGTTGCGGAATGCAAGAATTGTATCTCAGATTCTGTTTTTTGGCGTCTTTATAGTACTCTTATACGGCTTTAATAACCAGCAGTATGTTCAGAAGCTTCAAACGGAGATTTTTCTTCAGATTAATCCGCTTGTCGCATTACTTACATCGATTGCATTACGTCAAGTTATTACTGTGTTGCTTCCCGGAGCAGTTGTTGTTACGGTCATTACTATCCTGTTTGGACGTGTTTTTTGCGGCTGGATCTGTCCGCTTGGGGCTGCTGTGGATTTCAGTGACAGATACATTATCGGTAAAGCCCGTCACATATCCCGCCGTCCGCATATCTATATACAGCGATTGAAATATGTTTTATTGATTGCATTAATTGTCTTATCGATGTTTGGCATGTTGTTTCCATTCTTTATGGATCCGATATCAATTATAACACGTATCACCACAATTGTTATTGATCCAGCGTTGAACTATCTCGGAATATCATCAGTAAATACCTGGAAAGCAGTTACCAATCTCTTTGCAAATGAAAAACAGGATTTTCAGATTGCACAGGTTGTTGCCACGGGAAGCATGGCAGCGTGTATTATGTTTGTCATGGTGTTTATCGGAGGGTTCTGGGACAAGCGTTTCTGGTGTCAGTATGTGTGTCCGACAGGCGCGTTCCTTGGGCTTTTGAGCAGAATTCCTGTGCTTAGGCGTAAAGTAAATGCTGACACCTGCAACAGTTGTCATGCTTGTGCAACGCGTCAATGTCCGGTGCGCGCAATCAGTCACGATGATGTCAAGGTGACCAACAGCGCAGAATGTATTGTATGTGGTGTATGTTCACAAAACAAACGGGATTGTACAACCTTTACATTTGGATATGGAAAAGAGATGCCGACTGCAGCACCTGTTCTGGCACGTCGCCATTTTGTGACCGGGATTCTGGCCGGTGTTGTCGCACCATCACTACTAAAGGGTAGCGGTTCCGATCATATATCACAGGTACAGCCGGTTCGTCCACCGGGTTCCATTCCTGAAGCAGAGTTTCTGACACGATGTATTGCATGTGGAGAATGCATGAATGCATGTCCCAATCATGCCCTGCAGCCATGCGGCTTTATTGACGGAATGATGAAACTCAATACTCCGAAACTTGTTCCATCAGTCGGGTATTGTGAACCATCATGTACCGCGTGCACAAATGTCTGCCCAACGGTTGCCATACGGCCTGTAGCGCCGGATGATAAACCGTTTACGAAAATCGGCACTGCAATTGTAAATAAAGATCACTGTCTTGCATGGCGTGGTGAGATCCGGTGCATGGTTTGCGAAAAGCGCTGTCCTTATCAGGCAATAACCGAAGAGATCATTGAATGCGGTGAAACAACTCTGTCGGGGCCATCAGTGAATAAGGATCTTTGTACCGGATGTGGAGCTTGTGAGAAATATTGTGCCACGGGGTCAAATCCTTCAATTAAAATATATGTACAGGGTGAACGACGGATTAGTGATGGTCCGGTGATCTCTGATAAAAAGAAGGCACGTATCAAAAAAGAACGTGATGAGATTTTGCGTACTGAATAATATTGCTGTATAGACAGTGATAAAACGACAGCTTCGCCTCTGCGGTGATTTGAAAAAACTCGCAATTACCTAAAATATCTTCATTCCGAACCTGAAATCCGCAGTTGGATTGTCACGCTACTATCCCATCTTTCTTTAAAAAAATGCTCACCATACTGCACCGGGAATATCTGCGCTTTTTGTAAATGAATCTTTAATTCTATCCAGTACCTATCACTCACGCTCAACTACGAAATTCAGGTTAAACCAATGCAATAAAAAACATTGATCTTTTTTGTACTATATCAGATAATAAAAAAAATGTATATAAAGCAAATCACATGCTTTTATAAGTCTAATAAAAAATTTCAACTAAAATGTAATTATCAATATGCACAATTTTCATCCAGTAATTTCAAGGCTTTTATACTTTAAAATTATTATACTCCAGGTGTTCTTTTTAAATAGTGTCTTTGCTTCTGATAGTGATGATGCAATCTTGATCCTGACACCTCCCGGAGAATTGTTTACCAGTGCAATTACGGGTATTCAGGAAGAAACTGACGATGATTTTGTTATAACGGTTCTGGAAATATCCAAAGAAAATGAAGGTGATGGGAGAATTGAGCGCTATTTTGAATCAACAACGCCAAAGGTAATTGTAATTCTTGGAAATCATTTATTAAAACTTTACACGAAATTCATACAAGAACATAAACCTGATATAAGCAACATTCCTGTGATATCCATCTATGCCCTGGACACAGAACGCGCAATTGGTCATTTATACAATGCGCAGGGGATATCAAGTCAGACTCCGATGGTTACTGCGATTACCAAATTCCGCTGGATTGTAACTTCGAAAATTACTACGGTTGGAGTGATCTACCGGGACGCATGCGAAGAGCTGGTTTTACAAAATACAAAACTTTGCGAAAGAGAAGGTATTACTATCAGGAGTATTAAAATTGGGGATCAAACCAAAAATTATAAAAAGGAGATTTCTGGAGCACTCAAACACCTTATCAAAAAAGAACAGGTCGATGCGCTCTGGGTTCCAAATGATAATGTTATCTTATCTTCAGAATTACTTGGAGGAGTCTGGATACCCCTTCTGAATAAAACGAATATACCGGTAATTGTTGGTGTTGAAGTGCTTGTAAAACCGGAACTTAATTTTGGCACATTTGCGGTTATACCGGATCCAAAAGGGACCGGAATGCAGGCGGCAGACCTTATTTTTGATTTGAAATACAACGATTGGAGGCTGCCGGAAACCAGGGTGTATCCTACTCTTTCGGTCTATAGTGTACTAAACTATAAGAAAGCTGCAAAAATAATTAACAGGAATGCTATGAATGCGATCACCAAAGTTTTTGAATATTAATCTGAATTCAATATTTTAAAAGAACATTGCAGAAAAAGCAGGTGGCATAAGTTTAATATAGTTTACGGTGTGGGATAGCCACAAAAGCCACCATTCTCTTATTACGATACAATACTACCACTTACACACCCTTGCAGTATCAAATTACAGTTGCATTCCAGCAGCTACCTGATTTATATACAGTAGTTACGGTTATTTTTTATTATCTGACTGTAGGATCAGGTAAACTGGATGTATATCGGAAAATCGGCGGAAGGATGTCTTTATGCCAAGTAGCATATCCAAATTAAGCAGGGTGCTTGAAGCTCTGTTTTTCTACTCTGAGAATCTGGTACTTAAAAATGAATTGGAACGGCTTCAGCATGAAAAAGAAACTGCTGATGCCCTTTCAAGGGTTTCGGGAATAAAAAATGCAGAGATACTTAAAGAACTGGTTGATAGAGGAATACGGCCCGAGACACTTACTGCGTTTTGCCTTGTCCCTATAATTGAAGTCGCCTGGGCAAGTGGATCTATCTCACCAGAGGAGCGCAAAGCAGTCCTTGATGGCGCAGCGAAGCATGGATTCGGGGCGGATCACGCAATTCTTAAAGAGTGGCTTAAGAAAAAACCGGAACCATCACTACTTGATGCCTGGGAAAAATATATGATAGGGCTCTGCGAAGTGGTTTCAAGCGCGGCAATGAAGGAGCTTCGTAAAGATGTTCTTGATCATGCCCGCATCGTAGCGGAAGCATCAGGGGGATTCCTTGGCCTTGTTGATTCGGTATCACCCTCCGAAAAGGCCGTACTTTCAAAGATTGAAAAGTTCTTTAAGAAGAACAGTCCATGTGAACAGAATTTATCATAGAAAGTATACACAATGAGACATGTTGAGAATCCCTGGGGTTTGTCGTCCGATGAGGTGATGAATGAATCTCAATGCCCCATGAGCGGGCTTACAACAACTCAGGTAAATGAGAGGGTTCAGACGTTTGGTTCCAATCGTCTTGTCTCCAAAACGCAGGAACCATGGTACCTGATTCTGTTTGAACAGTTTGCAAATCCGTTAGTGTATATTCTTGTCGGAGCAGCTACACTGAAAGCTTTTGTTAAAGGGATTACTGATGCGCTGGTGATTATCGCGGTGCTTATTTTTATGGCCCTGATTGGTTTCATTCAGGAGATGAAAGCCCGTAAAGCAATGAATGCTCTCCTTAAAATGAGTGCACCAAAAGCAAAAGTACGCCGTAATGACAAACCTCTGATTATTGACGCAGCGGAACTGGTTCCCGGTGATCTGCTAATCCTTGATGCTGGTGACAGAATCGCCGCAGATGCCAGAATTGTAGAGTGTGCAAATCTCAGGGTGAATGAGTCGACGCTCACCGGTGAATCGATGCCGGTTGACAAAATGAGTTCAGCAGTGGCGCCTCAGGTATCAATCCATGATCGTAAAAATATGGTGTTTATGGGGACAACGGTCAGTAATGGCCGTGCCTTAGCTGTGGTTACTGCTACAGGCATGCAGACAGAAATTGGGCACATTGCCGAGGCGATTCAAAATACCGGTAAAGAGATCACTCCGCTCCAGCAGAATGTTAATAAACTGGGTCACTCCCTGATCTGGATTGTACTCATTGCCTGCGTAGTGCTTGGTATTGCAGGGTTGATAAATGGCATGGCGTGGATTGATGTTCTTCTGCTTGCTGTCGCAGCGGCTGTTTCGGGTATCCCGGAAGGGTTGCCGGCTGCAGTCACGGTGGTGCTTGCGATCTGTGTTAACAAAATGGCAAAACGCAATGTTATTATCCGGAAATTGACATCAGTTGAAACACTTGGGACTGCGACTGTGATTTGTACCGACAAAACGGGAACGCTTACTCTTAATGAGATGACTGTCAAGGAGGTGTGGCTTGATGGACGTCATTATAATGTTACTGGTGGTGGTTATGCCCCGACCGGTGAATTTATACTTGACGATAAGAAGGTAACTGATGATAAAAACCTTTCCAAATTACTTGGGATTGTCACGCTTTGTAATGATGCTGTATTGACCGGTAAGGATGCTGTCTGGAGCATTCTTGGTGATCCGACCGAAGGGGCACTGCTTACCGCTGCTGCAAAACTGGGTATTTATAAAAAAGATATCGAACGTGCACAGCCACGCCTTGATGAAATATCCTTTGACAGTCAGAACCAGTTCATGGCCACCTTGCATAATGATAATGGTGTGAGAACAGTATATGTAAAGGGTTCGATTGAGAAAATACTTCCCATGTGTACCAGTATCGAAACATCGTCTGGTGCGACAGGACTTGATCAGGAGTCAAGTGACAGGATACTTGCTGTGAACCGGACTATGGCAGGAAAGGCACTTCGTGTGCTCGCGGTTGCTGTCGCACCGTATCCTGTGGAATCGGGAAAGTTGCATGCGGAAAGCTTTGCAGGGAAACTGACCTTTATCGGGCTTATTGCAATGATCGATCCCGCACGTGAAGAGGCAAAGGACGCTGTTGCAAAGTGCAAAAAAGCGGGGATCAGGGTTGTGATGATCACCGGTGATAATCCTGATACTGCAGTCGCGATTGCATCACAGATAGGCATTTGTGAAGCGGGGGCAAAGGGGACAACAAGCAAGGATATCGAACATTTGTCGCAGGAACAGCTTGTTGAAATCTGTAAAACACAAACAGTATTTGCCAGAATCGAGCCGCTTCACAAATTGAGAATCGTTAACGCGTTTCGTCAATCGGGACATGTCGCAGCAATGACCGGTGATGGTGTCAATGATGCGCCTGCGCTTGAAGCTGCCAATATAGGCGTTTCGATGGGGATTACCGGTACCGATGTCGCAAAAGAGGCATCGGATATGATTCTTGTTGATGATAATTTTGCATCAATCGTGAGCGCGGTGGAGGAGGGACGCATTGTTTTTAACCGGCTGCGTAATGCGGTGTTTTTCCTGCTCATGACCTGTTTCTCTGAGCTATTGGTACTTTTTATGAGTGTTTTGTTTTATGGTGAATCACCTCTTGAGCCGATCCAGATTTTGTGGATTAATCTTGTCACCGGAGCGATGGTGGCAATACCGCTGGGACTTGAGCCGGGTACCGGCAGGGAGTTGTTGCAGCCCCCGCGTCAGGCGGGTGTCGGGCTTATCTTTAAAGGAATGGTGTTCCGACTGATGTTCATTGGACTGTGCATGAGTATGTTTGTAACATGGCTGTTTCATCATGCACCGATTCCTGAGGGGATTGATGGTGTAGTGAGACATGAAGTGCGTCAGACGATTGCCTTTACAAGCATTGTTATTTTTGAGTGGTTATTCGCGTTTCAGGCCCGTTCAACGGAAATCGGTGTGTTGAAACTTGGATTATTCAAAAATCCATGGCTGATAATGTGTATGTTCATTGGTCTGGGGCTTCAGATGATCGTCGTCTTCCTTCCTCAGGCAAATGCACTGTTTAAGACACATCCATTGACAGGATCAGAGCTTGCCTGGGCAGCACTTCCCGGAATCGCTGCGGTGATTATTGAGAGCATTCGAAAGAAATTTTCACCGGAACTGTTTAGTAAGGGTCAGTGGAGCAATGACAACGTGGTGAAATGAGTGAGATAGTGGGGACGTGTACTGCACGTCTCCATGTGATGATGAAAACAACGATAATCCACTTGCGCCGCGGCCTTTGGATCACAATGCAATTCACATGAAGATTATGGTTTATTAGCTTCTGTTATGCAAAACATCGTAGATTTTACCTGCAATCTCATGCAGTGATATTGGTTTTGTCAATAAATCCTTTATTCCCATTTTTATGACACTGTCTTTGTCAATTGTTTCGTTGTACCCGGTACATATGAGTATTGGAATATCCGGGCGTACTGATAAAATTTCAGATGCCAGTTCTCTGCCGGTCATTACCGGCATTGTCATATCGGTTATAACAATATCAAAATCGCGTGGATTTTCCAGAAAACGTTTCAGAGCATCGTTGCTGTCAGTTGTAGCGTTCACGTTATAACCAAGTGTGGTAAGCGCTGTCTGCATTGCGTTAATAATGGCTTTCTCATCGTCAACCAGAAGTATACGCTCGGTTCCTCTTTTCAGATCATTTCCTTGTGTCAGTTGAGTCAGAACAAGATTCTCGGCAATTGGAAGGTAGACCGTAAATGTCGAACCATTCCCCGGCTCACTGTCGACGGTTATTGTTCCGTTAAGACTCTTGATAATTCCATGTATGACAGAAAGTCCCATACCGGTACCTTCACCTATTTTCTTTGTGGTAAAATAGGGATCAAAAATGCGTTTAACGACATCTTTATCAATTCCTGTTCCTGTATCCCTGACACTGATTTTTTTGTACTGTCCGGCTTTCATGTTGTTCGTACGGGTTGATGCCTCATTGTCAATTTTGACCGTAGTAAGCGTTATGTCAAGCACGCCACCTCTGTCTTTCATTGCATACGAGGCATTTGTACATAAGTTCATTAGTATCTGATGTATCTGTGTGGGATCAGCAAATATCAAATCAGTAGTCAAATCACTTTCAAAGCGTATTTGAATTGTCGAAGGTGTAGAGGGTCTGATAAGTTTCAATACTTCACTGATAATATCGCTTACGATAACCGGTTTAACCTCTTTCTGCTTTTGACGACTGAACTTCAATATCTGTCCGATCAGGTCCCGGGCACGTTCTGTTGCGTTTAAAACCTCCCGGAGTTTCAATTCCAGATTACTCCCCGGAGGTGTTTCGAGCAGAATCATCTCTGTATATACCAGTATCGGCGACAGGATATTATTGAGGTCATGTGCTATTCCACCCGCAAGCGTTCCGATTGCTTCCATTTTTTGTGCCTGCTGTAAACGTTCTTCAAGTACTTTTCGTTCCTTTTCGCTATTTATCTTTTCAGTAACATCCTCCATTATTTCAATAACGCCTTGAATAGTTCCTTTTGAATCTTTAACGGGTGTTGCGATAAACCTGAACGATTTTTCGGTATCGTCAATCCTGAGTACCCTAACACATTCGTGTTTCTGCCCATTTTTGATAGTAAGGGCAACAGGACATGCATCACCCTGCACTTCATACTGTTCCGGGCAGAATATATCGTAGTCAGTTGTTATTCCCAGTCTGTTATTGCTGTCAATAACCGGAAGCCACGTTTTCACCTGGTGATTACAGGTAACAATTTTCATTTCCGGACTTATCAGTGTGACACCGATATCAAGATTATCAACAAGAATTCGATATTTTTCTTCACTTTCGATAAGTGCTTCTTCGGCTCTGCGGCGTTGAAGCCGCTCGTCAGTTTCCCGCAATGCTCTCTTTACTGAAGGAGCAAGCCTTGTTATTCTTTGTTTCAGCACATAATCGGTTGCACCAGCTTTTATACTATCGGTTGCAACTTCCTCTCCAAGCATTCCTGATAATAAAATAAATGGAATTTCAGGGTTGAGTTCACGGACAATCCAGAGGGCTGTCAACCCGTCAAATTGCGGTAATGAATAATCCGATAGTATGACATCATAGTCTCCGGAGGATAGCTTTGCAATAAATTCATCCTTATTGTCAACGTGTACAATATCACACTGTAAACCATCTGATGCAAGTGTCATACTAACCAGTTCAGCATCAACCGGATTGTCTTCAAGGTGAAGAATTCGTATTTTGTTTTTATTATCAGTACTCATTTGGCACTCATTGGTGATCTTTTAATGCATCCGGGAGGTGGTTCATTAAACAATGCCCAGAACATTCCAAGCTCTTTGACAGCACAAACAAACTGTTTAAAGTCAACGGGTTTTACCACGTAAGCATTGACCCCGAGTTTATAGCTTTCGATGATATCCCTTTCTTCGTGCGATGAGGTAAGAATAACAGTGGGGATATACATGAGAAATGCATCGGATTTAATATGACGAAGAACGTCAAGGCCGTTAATTTTGGGCATTTTAAGGTCAAGAAGTATAACGGCCGGGTTTCCGGGAGGAATACTCTGATACGATCCACGGCGGTGAAGATAATCAATTGCTTCTTCGCCGTTATGAACAACCTGAACACTGTTTGCAAGATTGTATTCATTGAGTGCACTCAGTGTAAGTTCAATATCATTAAGATCATCTTCTGCAAGCAATATTTCTTTAATTATTTCCATAGTTTTTATCCGGTTTTATGTTTGATATACAAAGTACATTTTATCCGTTGATCAGTGAAAAATAGAATGATGCTCCTTTGTCAACTTCTCCTTCTGCCCATACCGTTCCTCCATGCCTGTTTATGATTCGCTGCACATTAGCAAGCCCTATCCCTGTGCCTTCAAATTCGCTGGAACTATGAAGGCGCTGAAACACGCCAAAAAGTTTATCCAGATAATTCATGTCAAAACCCACACCGTTGTCCTTGACAAAATAAACTGTCTCGTTCTTTTTTTGTCCGGCGAAAGAACCAATATGTATCAGGGTATTTTCCCGATTTCTGGTAAATTTTAACGCATTACCGATAAGATTGGTTAATACGGCGTTGAGCATTGATAAATCTGCGTGTGTTTCAGGAAGGTCATCAATGGCCCACGTTATAGAGCGGTTGCATGTTTCACTGCTTAGCCCGTTAATCACATCTCTGACCAATGAGTTCATGTTCACCTGTGTTTTGTTCAGTTCCTGTCTTCCTGTTCGTGAAAGTTGCAGTAACTGATCGATTAGAAGGCCCATCTTTTCTGCTGATTCCGAGATCACCTGAAGGTAGTGTTTTCCTTTTTCGTTAAGCGTACCAGTATCCTGCGATTCCAGAAGTTTAATAAACCCGTTGATATGCCTGAGCGGCGCCCGAAGATCATGTGAGACAGAATAGGAAAAAAATTCCAGTTCTTTGTTGATAAATGTCAGATTTTCGGTGCGCTCCGCAACCCGCTTCTCAAGCTCGTCATTCATCCGGCGCATCCTGTTTTCATTTTCAATTCTTTCAGTAATGTCTCTTGCAACAGCGTAAATGAGATTGCCATATGAAAATGAACGCCATTCAATCCAGCGAAATGTTCCATCCTTGTGCATATATCGATTGACAAAATTTAACACTTCCTTGTTTTTTCCAAGGTCTTGAAGTTGCTCAATTGATTTTGCCTTATCCTCACTATAGACAAATTCCATAAAATTGCGGCCTGTAAGCTCACTGACAGGATACCCCAGTGTTGATTCCCATTCCTTGTTAAGTCTTCTAAAAACGCCATTGATATCACAAATGCATAACAGGTCAAGCGAACAGGTAAAATACCTGTCCAATTCTTCAATACTGTCCCTAAGACGGGATGTCATCCGGTTAAAAGCTGTTGCAAGTGTTTGAACTTCTCTTGTCCCGGCTAATTCAGCCTGAAGTTCGATTTCTCCTTCCCCGATTCTCCGGGCTGTATCAGTAATCTTTTCAAGTGGTTTATTTAGAAACAAATTGAGGAGTATTACTGTTAAAATACTGATTCCAACAATAAGGATTATAGTTTGAATAACACTCTCGATTATGATTGACTTGAACAACTTTTTCAGAAATGAATCAGTTGAATACAAAACAAGATCACCTAATTCCCAGATTTTCTCTCTGGAGTCCTTATATTTGATCCTGATTTTCGGTTCTTCATCACCTTCAAAATTGAGCCGTGAACCATCCTTCAGATCACTTGCCAGTACTGCCTCTTTGTTTGCATTCAAAATCACCCCGGTCCAGAGTTTTCCATCCTGCAGTACTGCAATACCGGAAATATAGGGATTATTGATTTCGTGCA
>CAYMGX010000064.1:0-1099 GCA_964390065.1 uncultured Fibrobacter sp.
AATATTCTTCTTATTATGAAACAACGGATCCCCCAACCGGCACACATTCTTCCCCTCAAACTTGACATCAAACGAATACATCATGAACTCGCATTCGCCTTTGATCTTACTACTCACTACACCCTGTGCAGAACCGGCTTCATCACCGGTGCTTGTGCTGTATTTTGCACCCTTGACCATTGGCATCTTCGTATCGGTCTTTACATTCTGGGGACCGTCGCTTGTGTCTGATGCTTTTCCGATGTTGGGGTAGGGGATTGGGACCGGGCCGCCGGGGGTTGGTGTTTTGCAAACATCGGGGAATACGGTGCTCATGCCGCCGCTGCCTTTGTGGGCGATTCCCCTGCTGTTAACGAATGTTGTCTGACCCATAGTTGTTCCGATCGCCTGACCTGTTGCCCGTCTCTTAGTAAAAACGCGAACTTTATATATTAGTAAATTTCATTTCCGCACACTCACTAAGTCAAGCTCTTTCTTGACTTGATTTCAAACACACTGCTCCACGCATCTCTTTCTCTGATGAACAGAAGATCAGACATGGGCCTTTGACATATTTTTTCTGCATTCCCATTGCTGCAAGACCGATTAAAAGCACGCCTGCAGTTGCACCGGGATCACCATAACAGTCTGCCGGATGTTCCATGCGGAGCTTTTCTTCGAAACTGTCATGGTTTCTCATAAAAGCAACGCCCCACTCTTTGGCGAAAAAATTTTCTCCGTTAAAAGAGGCGAATACAGTTTGCACTTTTTCCTGTTCAAGCGCAGCAAGTGCCCCACTTACCGCTTCTGCAAGTCCATCACCTTTGTAGGGTTCATCACTATAGCGGTGTCCAGGTTCATCGGTACAACGTGGCTGATATAGTTGAGCAAGAGATGTGAGTTTGTGTTTTTGTAGTGCCTTTTCCGAAGTCAAAAGGAGAAAAGCTGCGCCTTCACCGGGTGCGAATCCATCCATGACACCATTGGCAAGGATACGGTTGTCTCTGTCTAAAGTTCCAAGAAGGTAAAGATCCAGAAATGTTTCGCATCCACCTACGAGAATAAATTCTTCAGAATTGGTGGTAAGCAGATTAAATGCTTCTGCAACAGCTTCGATGCC
>CAYMGX010000064.1:1199-22435 GCA_964390065.1 uncultured Fibrobacter sp.
TTGAGTGGCGGGAGCGCATCTTCGGGAACGAGTGCCATGGTCATCGGTTCAAACCGTTTGTTCATGATTGAACTGGTGTCAAGGGCACTGGCTCCTGCTCTTACTGCAGCCGCAGTCATTTTCGCGCTGTCACCAAGCGGAGTCATCATGCCGATTCCTGTGATGTGTATGGTTTGTTCAGGCATATCAGTCTGTTACAACTCCTTCCAGCGTATCAATATCGAAGGTCACCTGTTCAACATTGAGTGTTTTTTTATCACACGCAATCGAATCCCGCCACACCATCGAAAACCGGTTTTCATCGGGTTCAAACAAAACGGTTTCGCATTTCATGTCAAGTTTTTCGGTTTTTCCTTTTATTTGCACGCTGACATTGAATTTACAGACAGGTAAGTTAAATTTAATCAGACCTTGTGGACTTACATTATGCAGTTCAACCGGCTCGCCGCCTTCAAGGTAGCGGTCGAAGGTGAGCTCGGAACATGCAGCACTAAAAAACCGCATATCAAAATCTTCGGGAAGATAAGGCATCCGGTTTTTCTGCCAGGTTTCATCGTAGGTACCGGCATACTGCAGTCGCGGCATCCAGTTTGGAGCGATAAAACCGTAACAAACCGGCAGACCTGAATTGGAAACTCCTTTAAATGGACGTGCTGGATCTTCAAGGTTTGGAACCGGCTGCCTGTCAAGCTCCGACGCACTGTGTTTACCTTTAAAGCCTATACCTATTGGATTGCGCTCTTCACCCTTGATTTTGCCTTTTTCTTCATCGATGATATGAGTACCACCAAAGGCACGCTCGTACACTATGGGTAACGATTCAAAGGGTTCCGGTTCTGTTATTGACAATCCGCCAAAGCCTTTGATAAACCACCGGTCACCAAAAACGCGTATCACTTTTTGTCGTTCAGCCACCATGACTGCAGTATCAATGTATTGAGCCATTATCCCTTTCGGTGCCCATGCCTGTCCGTTGAGTACGACATCGGTTGACAATTTTCCAAGGTGCATATCGGACGCATACCGTAAACTCGATTCGCCGGGTTTGTCCCAGTATTCATCTGCAGCAAATGGTGGAACCTGATCTTGTGCGATCCGAACTTTTTTATCACCCAGGGTAAACGTTGCTTTCATGATTGCATAAAAGGTATCTACTCCGTCTTGATCAGGAAAGAGCGCCATACCGGGTTTGAAAGGGGTGTTGTTTTTCAGTTGTAGCATTTTGTAATCTGGTTTAACAAAAAAGGACTTTATTCAAAGCACAGTTATGCCCGATCTGCAAGGTCAATTGAGCAGCACCGATCCGCCGCGCATTCTATTGACACCTTTTGACCGGCTGGAAATGTAGGTGCCGTTAAGTAGTACTTTTCCTGCTTTGGTAAGGGTAATACTCGATTCTCCACACTTGAGCACAATCTCTTTTTCAGCCGAAATTGTCACCGTTTCCCCATCAGATTGCACCTTGACAGTTTTTGATGCATCATCAGCGTGAGGTTGTACCTGTGGAACATGCATAAAACCGATTATTACCGGTTTGTTCCACTCACCATTAACAAATGCCAGTGCGACGTCACGGTTTTTATCATCCGGGCCGACTGCTATAGTTGCCAGTGCTTTGATTGCGGTACCGGAAACATTTCCCGGGAAATCCACCATTGGAGCGGTTGCTTCTTCGGCAACAACAATCCTGCCCACAACAATTCCATTGATTCGCTTCCCTTTACCCGGGGATTGATGCTGGTCAATAGTGATATTCGATAGAATAGCATCTACCGGGCTTGACGTTTTATCGCTAATGTGTGTTTCAACTCCGGCTGGTTTCTCAAAATCACCTTGGTAATGTCCACATTTTTTAGTTGCCATTTAGAAAAAACCGGTTTGTTAAATTAAATCTGCCTGTACTATTTACTACATTAACAAAATTCACACTACATACCGTAAATATATATAGATCAATTGATTCTGGCAAGAAATCACCATCAATCCCGTCATATATACATACTTCACACGATCAAAGTCGGCAAAAAGGATTGTGCCCGTTCGTAATCGTTCCTGTGCACAAATGTATATTATTAATAGATCGGCGCTAAGGGTGAATATCCATGCGATCTCTGATATGACGTTCCTGATATTCTGGATCGTGGCTGTCTCCTGTTCATAAAAAGGTGAATTATTCTGATTTTGTATGGATCGTAAAGAAAACGTAAATAAAACTCCACAGAGTGACGAATGGATAAAAACCATATCTGATGTTCCTATCGCGGATTTAGGGGCAAAGAAAGGTGTTTCCGGAAGATCACCCTATGCTGTTCCTGAAAATCCACCTGAAATTATTCTGGGAGAGGTTCTTGGATCCGGTCCGATAATAGATATAATAGGTGAGGGAGGGTTTGCCCGTGTTTACAAAATACGGGATAAGAAACTCGATATGGACCGCGCAGTCAAGATGCTTCTTCCTACCGGAAAGAAGGAAGTATCCGACCGTTTTTTAACCGAAGCGAGAATTACCGCTCGTCTGAATCATCCTAATATCGTAAATGTGTACAGAGTTGATGAATGGAAGGGTTGCCCTTTCATTGAAATGGAATATATCGAAGGCAAATCTCTTGAGACGTTACTTAAAGAACGCGGGAAATTTCCTGCCTATGCTGTTTGCGCGGTAGGAATAGCTATAGCCCAGGCCCTGAAATATTCACATTCACTGGATTTTACCCTCTCAGACAAGCAGTACAAAGGTGTTATTCATCGCGACCTGAAACCTGCAAATATAATGCTGCGTAATGAGGGCACGCTTAAACTTATGGATTTCGGTATTGCCCGGCCAATATCCACCGGATTGCATACAATGGGGGAAAATATTGTCGGTACACTGCAATACCTTGCTCCTGAGCAGTTAAACCATAAAGAAATTGACCAGAGAACTGATATTTATGCCGTTGGTGCAATACTTTACGAACAGATTTGTGGCATTAAAGCATTTCCCGATGAAGGATTGACTGATCTTGTCAATAAAAAGGCGAATGGTATCTACAAACCTTTTCAGGAATTTCCAATATCTGTTCCTAAAAGACTTATTGAAATAGTCGATAATTGTTTAAAGGTTGACAAAGAGGAGCGATACCTGAATGCTGATGCACTCCTTGAGGCTCTGAATGCAGCCTATTCGCAATTTGCCACTGAGCCACCCGAAACAGCCCTCAAAAATTTTATGGAAGATCCCGGGTATATTCCTGTTAGAAAGAAAGAGAAAGCGAAACGAAGGGTTCCACCAAAGCGCAGTCTGAATGTGCAATCAGCTGATAAGAAACCTCAGAAACCTGTTTTCAGGCTGCCGGAATTTTCTCTGCCATCTTTTCCAACAATACGTTTGCCTGAACTACCCAAACTAAAGTTACCAAAACTGCACGTGCCTAAAATTAAGGTTCAAAAAGTATTGGGAATTCCTGTAAATGCCATTAATGGAATAAAGGCTGTTTTTGGTAAATTGACAGAATACTTTATTAACGTCGGTAACAATGTATGGAGTATTGTAATACATGTGTTATCCCCTATACGGATCACCCGAAAAACACTCAGAATTATTCTGGGTTGTCTGGGTGGTGGCGTTGTGATCAGTGGTATAACATTTTTAGTAATGCACCTGCCAAAAGAAACCGTGATTCCATCAGAATTAAAAAAAAACAGCATTGATATATCAGTCTATAAACCGTTTTATGGTTTGGTTCTGGCCGCTGCGGCGGATTCAACGCCGGTAAAAGTACCTTCTCCTGAAATTATTAGTCCCTCAGAAGGTGAGGTCGTGAAGTCGGAAATTTTGGCGATCAAATGGCATTCAATGGCTGAATCGGATGCGTATATTTTACAAATTGATACTAACGGTCAATTCATAGATTCAATTGTCCTCAGAGCTATTCCGGCAGATACAATCTTTTCAATAGACAATCTGGAACCTGCAACATATCACTTTCGTGTAGGTGTCAGAGGCAGCGATGAGCATATAAACTGGAGTTCTGTACGTGTTATCAATTACACTCCTGTTTATACTATACCTCAGCTCGTTGCGCCTTTACAAGGCGATACTTCTAATAATAGTGAAGTTACCTTTCGATGGAACAGGCTGCAAGAGGCCCGGTCGTATCAGGTTTCTATTGCTTTAGACAGTAATTTTCAGCAGATTGTATTCGATACTGTTGGATGCAGGGATACCTTTATAAACCATGTTTTCATCAATACAAAAAATACATTTTACTGGCATGTGCAGGCGGATGCAGGAGATGACTGGTCAAAAACAGGATCTTTTGTTATATATGACAAGACCGATTACTGCAGGCAGGTTTCACTTGCTTTGCAAAGTAACAATCTATCCGAAGCCGAAAAAATACTACAGAAAATACCTGCAAATAATTATTGTAAAGACACTCTGGTTGTCAGAATTTCTGAAAAGTATATAGAAAGCCAGAATTTTGAACAAGCTGAAAAATTTTTGGCATCGATAACGCTTGATGATATGATGGTGTACTATCTTAAAAGTATAATTTTAACAAATAGGGATCATTATCAGGTAGCTCTGAATCTTCTTGATATAGCTCTAACTTCAAAGACACTGTTTACAGCCCGGGATGATTCATCAAAAGTTTTGTATTTACGTGCGAAAGTTGCACAAATGGTTTACGAGGACCTGAAAAATCGTAAGAATGGAAAGTATGCTTACTCTGCGTGGGAGACTGTAAGTAAAAGATACAGCTCAAAGCAGACGCATGAACGATATATAGAAGCCGTAACGAAAATGAATCAGCTGTTTTATACTGATAAAATTTTCGATCTGGAATCTGATTCCGCGATTGTTGAAGCTTTTAGTGAGGATTTACAGAATGCTGTTTCCAGCAAATCAAAGAAGAATAAATGGTGGCAAAAGCAAAAGCCGAATTAATGTCATAAGGTTTTAAAAACCATATAATTGTGGATTTCTGTCAATAATAATCCTGGCCAGAACCTGAGGGACATATTCACGGGTTTCTGTGGCCAGAATTGAACTTGTTCTGTATAAATACCAGAAATCACGATCCCGGATCGGGTCTTCTACAGCAGTTGTTAATGCTTTGCTGATTTTCTCTTCACCGGCGTTATATGCAGCCATTGCAAGAAGCGCACCCCGTCCATCACCAAACCTTAATAAAAGGCTGCGGAAGTAATCTGCAGCAGCAACAGTTGATTTTCTCCAGTCAAGACGTTCATCAGTAGCATCATTTATAACCAGATTAAATCGAACACCTGTACTTTCTATGAATTGCCACATACCGACCGCTCCTGCCGAACTCTTTGCATTAGTGTCAAGTAAACTTTCCTGCATGGCGACATATCCCAGAATGACCGGTACACTTTTCTGTTTAAAGGTAGCTTCTATTTCGGGAAAATACAGTTCCTTTCTTTTTAGCAGCACATCTGTTGATCTGCGTTTTTCTGTAGTAAAAAGAGTAATGTAGTATTTGACCCGTTCAAGCATATGCTGTGGAATAGAGTAGTTTTTTTCATTCAGTTCTGCCATGATTTCATCCAGAAAGACCTCTACAGTATCGGAATAAATTTTCTGCTGGTCTTTTAACTCAAGCTTTACTTTAACAGAATCAAACTGCTGCTGCACTTTTTGAAGTTCCTTGTAAAGTACTGCCAGTTTACTGTTGTCGTTATGATCCTGCATACGTGCTTTTTCGAATAATTGATCAAATGAGGCGACCTGGTTTTTAAGGGAGCGTGCTTTTGAAAGCTGGTGTTTGTAACTGAAGTAACCCGTTGCAAACCATGCAATGCTTACACTCAATAAAACGATTACTATTCCGAAAACAATAAAGTATTTCCTTTTCATCAAGGTGTAAGTATCAGTAACTGAAACGATCATCTGTTTCTGATGTTCAGGGACATCTTTATTATTCAGTATTTTTTCACGGGTTTTGGAATTTTTAATTAATATATCCAGATCCTGGCTATTTAGTATTTGTTTTTGCAGCCGTGATGATATTTCTATTGTGTTGTTTACATTAAAGGAACTATCCGGCGTGATATACCCGTTGTCCGGTGATACATCAAAAAGTCCGGTATTTATTGATATTTCCTTTTGTTTACCTGGTGTTGCGGTATTACTGTTAGCCTTGTCAGTCATTGTTCCGGTTGTTAAATCTGCACCTGATTCATGATAATACCGGTTGTCGGTTTCGGGTGAGACATCAAAAAGACCATAATCATCGGACATCTCTTTTTGTTCAAAAGAAATGTCACTTTGTAAAGAATCGCTTTTCTGTTCAGTTTGAAGTGATGTATCTTCAACTGGATGTGAATGGCTTATATGGCTTGTATGGTCAGGTATATTAAAAACAGAATTTGTTTTGTCCGATTTCAGGTGCGCAATTGAAATGGTTTTGTCATCAGGAATGTTAACCGGTTCATGACGGACTGTATCCTCCGGTACAAGATCATCTATATCAAAGTCTTCTGATTCGGGTTCGACACTGAAAAGGATGCTGTCATGTAATGCATCAACCCTGAATTCAGGCGGCACAGTATACGTGGTGGCAGTTTTGGTAGATTTGTGAGTTTCCTGCTCCGGATAGTGTAATGATCCGGCATTAACAGGCTGGTGATCTTCAATGATAAGGCACAATTGCGGGCCCTGAGCACCAAAACGTATAAAATCATTGTGTTTAATTTCGGTTTTAATGACCTGTTTGTTATTTACAAAAACGTGGTTTGTACTATTAAGGTCTTCAATAAAGACTCGTGTGCCGTCAATGACAATTTCTGCATGCCTGTTTGATACACGCAAATCATCAAGACCTATCTGAAAGGTACAGGATGAATGGCGGCCGAAGGAGTTTCTCTGATTAATAAGTTCAAATCTGGGATGGTTACCATCCGGTGTAAGAATTTCGACAAAACATCTTTGGTGCTGACTCATAATTTACAAAATAATTCAGGTAAATTATTGAGAAAAGAGATTGTTACTTGATTCAAAACAATACACTACGTATATTTGAAAAATTTGGTCTGATCAGCGCAGCTGGTAGGGGTGCATCCTGATTATCTGCGTTAATCAGGTCTGCCATTCAAATGGAGAATGCTCCTGTAAAATACCGGCAGTGTACCAGATTGTAGCCGAACGTCAACACATTAATCCTCACAGGTGATCTGTCATGCTAAAAATTAAAGCTTTACCACTTCCTCCAAAACGCATAAAAATCGAAAACAGTGGTAATCAGAAAAATCAGCAGATCAGGCAGGAATTTTTAGCAGCAGTTAAAAGATTCCAGAAAGCCAGTGGAAGTGACTGGTTCAGAAGAAAGCAATTGATCTACTCACGGCCCTGGTTTTTAGTGTGCGGCCCTGCAGGATCAGGAAAATCAACGCTGATCAACAAAACAGGACTGAATTGTATTGCAACCTATCCTGATGACCCCGAGGAAGAAATTCAATGGCGATTTACCAATGATGCTGTCTGGATAGATATACCCGGAAGTATGATTGCGGATTCTGCATCAGTGGAGTTTCAGAGTTTTCTTCAGGCTCTTGCATCGCTCCGGCGCCGGCGTCCATTAGATGGCATTCTTATGGCTATAGATTGCGACTTATTACTCAATGCTGAAATGCCGGGTATAAGGAATATTGGAGAATCGTTACGAAAACGAATTGATCAGATCATAAAATTGTGGGGAATAGAACTACCGGTATATCATGTTTTTACAAATGCAGATAAAATAACGGGCTTTAATATGCTTTTCAGCGATCCGCTTGGAAAATGGAATGAGCGGGTGTTAGGGACAACGCTGGATGTAGCTGTCGCCGAACAAAAACCCAAAGAGACGTTTCTTGAAGAACTCTCATTGCTTCTTGACTGGATAAAAGAGATTCAGGTCAAAATGCTTGCCCGTGACCATAATCAGGCCAACCGCAGATTGATTTGCCAATTTCCTATAATGTTCGAATCCATGAGAGATAAGCTTTCGTCATTGTTTTCCATACTGTTTAAAAACAATGAATTTACCGGAAAGCCATTGTTTGGCGGGTTTTTCTTTACCAGTTGTCAAACCGGGGATGTGAAAATAAAGGATAGTGACAGCCGGATTTTTGATGTCAGTAAAACGATCATTTCTCATCCTCTGAATCCCAATAAAAAGAAGGGATCAATCACTTATGAATCACCAATGGGTGCAGCAAACACGATCACGACATTTTTCGCTGCTCCGGTATTGACTAATGTAATACCAAAACATGCAGCACCCATATCTTCAACTGAACAGAAATTCAGACAAAACGCAACATCACTTTTCTGGAAAGCGGCAGGAGTACTACTTGTTATTATTGCTGTATCCTTTTTTGAGTGTGGAGTATCACATCATGTTCGTAAAATTGACAAAAAAGTCAGGGAGGATTTTTCGGTTCCTGTTTCACACTCACCTGAAGGCATTAAACAGCTTGGTGGTTTATTACAACACTATAATGATTATAAGCAGTATGAAAAAAGACCGGCATTTTCGATGGTTATTACCAGATATAATACAAAAAAAATGGCATCCACTATAAAAGACGCATTTTTATCATCTGTTTTTAACACTATCGTGGTTCCATGTGCCAATGAATTGATTGTTCAGCAAAACAGAATGGCAAAATTAACAGAAAATAGTCATGAAAACGATTTTATGAAATTAAAGCGTTTGTTGCAGACATATCTTGCTATTTCAGATTTAAACCGGAATCATCCTGGAGTCATTGACAAAGATGTTGTAGTTCCTGTGCTTAACAATATGGCACTAACTTCCATTTTCGGTTCAACTAATGTAAAAAGTGATCTTGACAGCATACTAAACAATGTAATAATCGCGTACGTTGACGAAATGAAGAGCAATGGGGAATCAAAATACAAAATCAACGCAGATGCAGTACTTGTCGCCAGTGTACAGGATAAATTGGTTGGAATGTTTGATGTAAATGCGGTATATGTGATGGCGCTCAATGACCTGCTGGTAGCATCAAAGAATCTGGAGATTGTTGACATAATAGGCAAAGACATTCCACTGAATCTGCATGCTTCGATGACCCTGAATGAGGTGTATACACCTGCAGGGTGGAATGGGTATGTTCGCAAGAAATTTCATGAGGACAGTAATGTTCGCAAAAATATTGAGGATTGGGCTATTGGTAACAATAAGGGAGCGTATACCGATATTTTCAATGATCCCAAACAACTCTATAATGGACTTGTAAAGAGATATAGTGAAGATATCAGAATACAATGGCGTAATTTCCTAAATTCTGTTTCCATGGACAGGTTTGGTTCATTTCAGACAGCACAGGAGCGTTTGCTTCAATTAAGCGGACCACAGTCGGATATTGCAAAACTGACAGGAAAGTTTGCCGACTGGTCGGGAAGCTTTATCAAATCCGATTCCGGAATCATTAATGAACCTGCTTTTCTGGAATTTGCTGATGAAATGGCTTTTTTACGACCCTTTGTAGTTTCAAATCTTCCTCAATATCAAAAACAATTTGAAGAGGTTGCAAAAGGTCTGGCAACATCTTCAGGGGAGAATTCAATTCTGGGAGTATTTACCGGTCGTGATGGTGATCCGCTGCTTCGGACATATCAGTATATTTATTCTTCAGCACTTTTACCGCTGAGTAAGGATCAGAAAGGGTTTTTAGAACACCTGATGATGGAACCTTATAACCGTACTGTCGAGTTATTGAAACCCGAACTTGCAAAAAATCTTTCAGTAAAGTGGCAGGATGTGCACAGATTGTTTGATGCATCCCTTAATAGAATGTATCCGTTTTTTGACAATGACAGAGAGGCATCGTTTGATGCAGCAATTGACTTTTTTAATCCGGTTTCCGGAATGTTCTGGAAGACAGTAAATGATTATTTCAGCCCGTACATTGTTAAGGGTAATTCTAAATTCGAATTACGCAATTCAGCTGCTTTAATTCCGATACAATTTTCATCATCATTTTTTAAATGTCTGAATAAGGCCGATACTATTTCGCACATATTTTTTAAGGATGGTAAGCGGAAAGTATGGAGAGTGTCAATACTACCGCAGCAAACGGTTAAGAAATTAAAAAAGGCGGATATTGCTTTAGGGAAAGTATCGATAAATCTGCTGACTGAGCCGGGTAAATCCCTGTGGTGGCCTGTTGAAGGAGAACAACAGGATTTGCAACTGGAACTTACTGATAGTTTAGACAGAAGTGGAAAAAAAGTAATGCGTAGCCAATGGGGGTTTATGCGTCTTGTGAATAGCTCATGTAGTCAGACCGGTAATAATTTTCAATCAGGTTTCAATGTTGAATTGAAAACGCAGAACAATGCTATAATTCATATTTCATTACCGGCACGTGTTACCGTTTCTTCAACAGAACTGTGGCATCCGTTTTGTTATAATGCACTGAATGGTTTTTCAGTTCCGGAAAATATCTATTGACAAAGTAAAAAAGTCAGCGCTTGGCAGCTCTCTTTTCAAACGTTACCAGTTTGTCATCACTTCGCTGGTTCATATAACACAGACGTATCCAGTCGATCGGGTTTGGCCGGTTGTAAATGCGCATTTCATCAATAATTCCGTTAAACCACTGAGTGGTTGATCCAGTTCGTTTACCAAT
This sequence comes from uncultured Fibrobacter sp., assembly GCA_964390065.1. GTDB lineage: Bacteria > Fibrobacterota > Chitinivibrionia > Chitinivibrionales > Chitinispirillaceae > JAAZBG01. Next base: position 11,847 of record CAYMGX010000064.1, read on the forward strand.
GGAAATGTTGTCGGTGGTTATTCTTGCATCAGGCGCGTGCTTTACGTCGATTGTTTCACTCATAAGTACGCCATCAACGTAGATTCTCTGTTTGGATCTGTCACGTACGCAGACAATATATTGCCACCCTTTTTCTGCTGCTGGTGCATTAGAGCACTGCCAACCCGACTTCTGATGATACTCATAGAAACGCCAGGTGTTATCGCTGCTGATCTGTAAACCGTACTGGTGATGGCTTTTTGATATAACAGAATGAATAGTATTGTCAAGCTTTTCTGCATAAACCCATGCCGAGATGGTGTGTTGTGCGTCCTGGGGAAAGTTCAGCTTGCCTGATGCAGAGTTACACACTATTGCATAATTTGATGTTCCATCAAACCGGCATGCCGGACCGATTTGGCCATCAACAATTGTTTTCCTGGTCATGCCATAGTACTTTGCATCAAACCGGTTTCCCGTTGCATCATCAAGAAATATGCCATCTTTCGAGCCCATATGCCAGGATGCTTGAATTCCCAATGTTGTGTCAAAGACGCGCGCGCTGTTGGTGTTAATTTTCTGTATATCAGGATTTCCCCAGAGCATTGTAAAGTACTGTGATGCATTATTTCCATAGACAGTATCAACGTTAACCCAGATCTCTGCTGCTTTGCAATCTCTATCCCAGCGTTCAATCTGGAATGGCATCGGTGTATTGTCTGGTTTGACAAAACAGATGTCACTTCCATCGGATCTGGCAGAAGAGAAGTCGAAGTTTGAACCGTTGAGACGGACAAGTACAGGAAAACGTCTGATTGACACAGCGACATTGGCTCCGGAATCAGTCGTGTTAAGGAATATTTTTCCTGAATTCAACCATTGAGTTTTATTTTTAATTGCTATAGTATCGATAATATTTGATTTGTAAGGTACTACCTTTACGTTACTGATTATCTCATGAATCTGCTGATGTTGTGAGGTAACAACCCTGATGGTATAGCTTCCGGCAGGGATATTGTCGATTTTAAAAGTATCGGTATTTTTGTCAACTTTTTTAACGACATCAAGACCGTAGAGCTGTATATAGACATCGGTTGAATCATCGATAACCGATGTGTCAATAACGCCGGTGATTTCACTTAACTGGTCAAGAAAAACGATGCCGTAATCTCTGAGACTATCATTAGTAACCTCGCATTTCAGAAGAGCACCCTCCCCGTTATCATTACGAAAGCAAACTGAATAAAAACCACACTCAAGGCTGTCGATGATAATAATACCGTTTGAATCTGTCATCAGCTCCCGGTATGGTTTGTAAAGAGCTGTATTGGTATCCATTACAAAGTTTGCGGGATGGATATGTGCGGGAATGTTTGCCGCAACCCTGCCATCAAGGTAGCGCACGGATGCGATAATTCCATTTGTAGTTTCAGTTCCGGTACCTGAACCGGCTGTAAGCGATGATGAAGTACAGAAAGAAAATGCACAAATGAGAAATGATACAAGTGTGCCTGCAAGAAACTTAATCATTTCCCTGCACCAATTCTATTTGATGTTCTCTTTTCTTTGAAACCGGGAAAACCTGAAAGTTCAACTGGTAGGCACAATCAACATGATTCTCTTTTTCTACTATCTCGAATATCTGGTGTCTGAACTGTTTTAGACCTTCACGTACTTTGTTAAATCCGTCCTGTGACAAACTTACGGTCATAGTGGAAAAATCCCTTTCATCCCGGGGGATTTTCTCAAGAGCATCCTTCGCCAGAACAAGCATTTCCTCCTGGTATTGTCTGATTGCGATTGAATGCCAGGATTCTCCTGTAGTCATAAACCGTGATGTAACCTCGTAAAACCCGTCCTCATTTTTCCGGATCAGCTGCAGCTTTTCGAGAAGGTCAATCGCTTTTTTTGCTTCGGATGCTTTTATCTGCGGTTGAACAGTTGCAGCAAGTTCATCATAATTGTCTTTGAATTTATGAAATGCAAGGATTTCCCGGATTGCTGAATAGTACCATTTTTTATAAAACTCATAATTCTTTTCTTCCATTTTAACCGGCGATTTATTGGTAAAGGGGAGAAGCTTTTCAAAGTAACTGGTCATTTCATCATGAGTTTTTGCTTTACAGAAGAGTGTCAGGAGTTCAAAGTACCGGGCTTCTTTTTTTGAAAGTTTCAGAAGATCAACAAATTTCTGGACAGATTCCAGGGTGATATTTTTTTTTCCCTGAAAAACTTTTACAAGATAACCGGGATCAATCCCGAGTCGCTGACTCATATACCTGTATGAGAAAAAACTCTGTTGTGCCTTTTTTTCCTTATAGTAGTCCATCAGGTATTTATGATAATCATAATAATCAAATATATTCGGCATCAATCCCCCCGGATTTAGTTCGAAATGACATGCATTGTCAATCCGATTCACCCCTGACAAAAACCAGTCACAAATTTGAATACCAATAATATAAAGGGAAAAACTTCCAGTGTATGCATTTTAAAACTAAAAAAGAGTAAATCGTTGACCAAATGGTCAACAAAATCAACAAAGGAGTAATGTTGTTGCAAATGATTGTTCTTATATATTAACGTTTTATCTATGATTCAAAATATTTGGCAAGTACAGGCATGATGACCACTCCAGATGAAAAGGTCAACATACTACTGTTAAAAGAGGGCAAAATCGGCACAAAAAATTACTTCTTCTTTTTCACCTTTTAATTGTAGCATTTGATTAATTTAGCAATGTAGCGTAATCTATCCAGCAGTGACAGTGGCGGGATGTAACCTGTTTTTATCTGCCGCGAAACGCTTTTAAGACTTCCCGATCTTAACCTTGCGATAAAATATCTTACATTAGCACATTCAATATATACAAAAAATCAATGGGTTGAAGAAGAATTACGGCTAATAGTAGCCCATTTCCGTCAATAACGATTGAAAAATAGCTATTTAAATATTGTTTTTAAACATTAACGAAATGTAGTTTTCTGTAAATTGTAAAAGTATTTCCAAATGCTTTCCGGAGTATTATGGTTTCTGGAATCTGATAATAGTGTATCGCATTTTTGTATTTTCCAGGTACCACAACGGTTGTTAAACATTTGTTGCTCGTTGCTGTGATGGTTTTCATTTGGATAATTCGTTTATTACCTGTTTTTTAGGAGCTTAGAGAATGGATTTTTGTCCTTGCGGATCATTGAAACCGTATCAGAGTTGCTGTGAACCTTACATCACCCGTGCAGCATCTGCGTCGACTGCAGAACTACTTATGCGGGCTCGTTATACTGCCTATGCTAAAGGCGCGATTCCTTTTATTCTTGAAACTACACTTGAAGAAAAAAGAAAAGAGTGCGACGAAAAGGCTATCCGTGACTGGTCACTCAATTCACAGTGGCATAAACTCGAAATTGTCGGCACAAGCGGGGGTGGGGAAGACCAAACCGAAGGTACTGTTGAGTTTATTGCACATTTCACAGAATACGGTGTCAAAAAGAACCTGCATGAAAAAGGAACGTTTAAAAAGTTAAATGGTATTTGGTATTATGTTGATGGAACCATTGAAAAACAACAGCCGTTTACCAGAGCCGAGGAAAAAATCTCCCGTAATGATCCCTGCCATTGCGGAAGCGGTAAAAAGTATAAAAAATGCTGCATGAAACAGTAAATGTCACCGGCAGTACCAGACATATATTCCGGTACTGTCAATCTGCCTTCCGGGTTCTTCACTTACAGGACAAACAGTAATTATCCCGGTTTTTACACAGTTTTTCAGGTGTCGGCTGATTTATTAAAGATTAGTACCATCTTTTAAAGGCGTTATTTAAATTACAACGAATAACCCTTTGTTTCATGGTATTATATTGCATAGTATACAGAAGCAGAGATGAATTAAATCAGCAGGTATCGTTAGTTAACAAAAAGCATTATTTTTCAGAGGCTCACCGGCAGGATGTTAAAAAGCTTTTATCTGGTATGTACAATAGTTGCACTTAAGTGTTGTATTGTCTTTGCTGACGGTACTTTTCTAAGCCAGTACCAGGTTGATTCTATGGTAGATAACGCGACGTTCAAATTTTATCACCGTTTTGATCCATCCAGTGGTATTACACACAATGATGCAATCAACTATGCAAAGGGAGTTGCATCAGAACTTCGTGAAAAAGCAGTTAACGATGTAAATAAAAAGTATATACTTGCTAAAGTAAGTGAACTCGAACAGCAGATTTATCTGGAAGAGAATGAGTTGACAATGGAGAAAGCTCAGTGGTCTCGGAAAAAATCCAATGAGCTGATTGCCGGGTTTAATTCCGTGATTGCTCAGGATCGGCCTGATTTCAGTAAGCTTTACAAAATAAAATCAGAACTGATTGCAAATGACAGAGAAAAAAGGGATGATGTTGATAAAGCATTCTGGAATAGAATTGATTCATTTTGTAAAGTGATGCCATCATTGATCGATCAATCCCTTTCGGAGGGTAAAATTACCGATGCGCAGCAGGATCTTGCCTACTGTGTGCAAAATGCATTGTATCTTAAAATCCCTGCATCGGATCTAGCCCGCCTTGAAGCAAAAGTAGTATCGAAATCAACTACCGCGCATACTGTAAAAATGGTTAAAGATGGATTTGATACGATTAAACTATGTCTGGAAAAACTGGATTTTAAAAAAGCACATGAATTTGAAAATTCAATTTCAGTTCAGATTAGCATTCTAAAAAAAGAGTTGCTGTCATCGGAATGGACACGGTATCATTCTGATATTCAGGTGTTGTCAAAAAAAATCAATGCTAAAGAAGATTCATTGATTACCATAACGGATCGGTTGATACGGAATAATAGAATTGTTGATGCCGGCAGGTTGATTGACACGATGAATAAAATCGGAGTCAATTCCGACAAGATTGCTGCGGTAAATACTATGCTTCTTTACGCACTTATTACTCAACAGACAGATTCAAAAACAGTGAATATTTATGCGTTTGATGCTGATAGCGGTGATACAAAATCCGTTCTTGCCAATTTACTGTTTGAGGCAAAATCAAAGGCGTTGGCAGATCGGGAAAATTCAATCAGATTACGTACTGAAAAAAGTGAACAGACACAAATCGCTGAAATAAAGAAAGAGCGCGCAGTGATGTCGTCTGAAATGAGGAAAAAACGTGCTGAGGCCAGAAAAAACAGTGATGCACAAAAGGCATACGAAAAAATGGTTGAAATATTCAGCCTTATCGAAGAGAATAAACGTGATGATGCCCGCAAGCGCTACATATCGATAAAAAAGTTTCTTCAGGAAAATGTTTCCCCGGATGATATCCTGAAGATGGATTCCGTGTTTGGTTTGGAAAAATCTGCTGCTAAGTGAATCTCGCAAGGCGGTAGAAACCCATTCTGAGGCCTGACCGTAAGGGAAGGCTCTTATTTGTCACTTCGTCACCCCCTCCTTAACAGTGTCGGGGCTCAGTATTACTCTGGATTTACAACATCTGCTTGGATAAATAAAATCCAGATTACGACATTTAATATGGTAATCTGGATCCTGTAAGTTACATGACTGTAACGACTGATTTACCTGATAATTTACTTCTTGAGAATAGCTGCCAAATCCTGATCTGGTGTTGTAACCGGTGTCAGATTGAAATTCTCAACAAGGAACTTGAGAATATTCGGTGAAATAAACGCCGGTAATGATGGTCCGATTCTGATATTTCTGATTCCAAGCGACAACAGTGAGAGCAGAATAACAACCGCTTTCTGTTCATACCAGGAAAGTACCAGCGACAACGGAAGATCATTAACACCGCATTTAAATGCATCTGCAAGAGCAAGGGCGATTTTTACAGCACTATAGGCATCATTGCACTGACCGACATCAAGCAGTCGCGGGATTCCACCTATTTCACCAATGTCAAGATGGTTGAATCTGAATTTACCACATGCAAGGGTAAGAATAATTGTGTCTTTTGGTGTTTTTTCGACAAATTCTGTATAGTAGTTACGTCCCGGTTTTGCACCATCACAGCCACCCACCAGGAAGAAGTGCTTAATTGCCCCAGTTTTGACTGCATCAATAACGGTACCAGCCACGTTCATGACTGTGTTACGTGCAAAGCCTGTTGTAAGCGTGATACCCTCTTTTGCCGGTAATCCACCCAGTGCTTTTGCCTTATTGATCACTGCTGAAAAATCATTGTTTGTAACATGTTGACATCCAGGGAATTCAACAAGTCCGCAGGTGAAAACACGGTCTGCGTAGGATTCCTTTGGTTTCTGAATGCAGTTTGTTGTAAACAAAAACGCAGCAGGAACATTATCAAACTCTTTCTGCTGGTTCTGCCAGGCAGTACCGAAATGGCCCACAAGATGTTTGAATTTTTTCAAACCCGGATATCCGTGGCATGGAAGCATTTCTCCATGTGTATAGATATTAACTCCGGTTCCTTCTGTTTGTTTCAGTAGCTGTTCGAGATCGTACAAATCATGACCGCTGACCACAATTGCCGGGCCCGCTTTCCATGCAGTTGACACTTTCGTAGGTTCCGGATGTCCATAGGTACCCGTGTTGGCATCATCAAGGATCTCCATGGTTCTGATATTGACTGTGCCGCATTTCATATTAAGTGCGACGAGTTCATCGACAGTAGGATTCTCTTTGTTAAGTGCTGCAAGTGCTTCCTCGACAAATGCAAAAATTGCATCATCCTTTCTGCCAAGAACATATGCATGATCAGCATAGGCTGCCAGTCCTTTTAATCCAAGGGTAAGAAGCTGCTGAAGCGAACGAAGATCCTCATTGCTCTGGCTTGACGGAATGCTGTGTGCTTCACCCTGTGCAATAATTTCGCTGTCAGATGAGGCAGGGACAAAAGTTACTGATGCCGGTGGATTGTCTATCGCAACACCACTGCTTTTTAATTTTGCAATGAAATCAACTTTAATTTTTGCGGCTTTCTTAATAAGTGCGATAATCGTTTCATCGTAGAAGTTTACATTTGTTACTGTAGTAAAAAGACCCTCTATAATAAATTTGTCAACCGATTCATCAATAACATTTTTCTTGCGGCCTTCCGTAGCAAGCCATCCAAGTCCCTTCAGCTGATAAATCAGAAGATCCTGAAGTGATGACGTCGTCGGTTCTTTTCCGCAGACACCACGGACACTGCATCCTTTTCCCTGTGCAGTCTGTTCACATTGAAAGCAAAACATTCCCATTCTATAGCTCCTTTTTGTAGAGGTATTACCTCTGTTGTAAAGTAAGTATCTGCATTCTATCAATCCAGATACTGTTATTTCAAACATTTTCTTATTCCTGTCACTCGTAACGAGTCACATGTCACTTATTTTGCCTTAATCATGATAAGTGTCATTTTGAACTGTTCATTTGCAGTAACTGAATGCGGCTTATTGGCAGGCATAATAAGCTGGCAACCGCTGGTAATGTTAAAAACCTTGTCTTCTATTGTAAAGACGCCTGTTCCGTCAATAACCTCAACCAGTGCATTGTAGGGTGCACTATGGGTACTGAGCCGCTGTCCTTTATCAAAAGCAAATATAGTTACTGTGCCCTCCGTGGCATCAATAATAGTTCTGCTTACTACCGATCCGCTCTGATAGCTGACAAGATCTTTGTAGGAAAATGGTACTGCTACGAGTTCTGTTTGTACAGTGTTTTTTTTATCTGTTTCCATACTGTCACCTCCGTCAAAAAGTATTGTTTTAAACCCATTCTTCGCTTAATACATCACCCTGCAGGCTTATTACGATTGCTTTGACAGGGATTTTCCGTGATGCCTTTGAGACTGCTGATTGTGCAAGACGTAACAATCCACCACAACAGGGCACCTGCATGATAATAACGGTAAGCGTATTGATCTTTGCCTGGTCTACAAGTGCAGTAAGCTTTTCAGCGTAAATCTCCTGATTATCATCAAGCTTTGGACAAGCAATCGTCAGTGTTTTTCCTTTAAGAAAATCTTTGTGAAAATCACCCAAAGAAAACGCAACACAATCAGCAGCCAGTAAAAGATCTGAATTCCTGTAATGTGGTGCATTCGGGGAGATCAGGTGCATTTGTATCGGCCAATGGGTAAGTTGTGATGGACGTTCTGATGTGTCCTGAACCACCACAGGTCCCTGTTTTTTTTCTTCAAAAGCCATTGCTCGTGAACCTGGACAACCGCTGTGTACCTGCATTGTATCCTCCTGCGGAACTGTAATATTGTTTTCTTTCAAATAATTGACTGCTTCATCATAGTATTCGGTTTGGCCATGTGATTTAAGGTGGTGAAGGTGTGCTTTAATGGTATTTACTCCTGCTTTAACAATGTTCACCATTACCTTGCGTTCATCATACGCCTCTGCTTCACGTTCCTCTATGGTAATTGCACCAACCGGGCAATGACCAAGGCACGCCCCGAGCCCATCACACATAAGGTCACTAACCAGCCGTGCTTTGCCATCAATCATCTGGATTGCGCCTTCCGGGCAGTTCGGTATGCACAGTGAACATCCTGTACACTTTTCTTCATCGATTGTTATTATTTTTCTAACCATTGTTACTCCTGGTTGTAAGTTTCATTTTATCGTTCTGATATAAATATGCCATAAAATCACCCGTAGAACATTGATCCGGATCAAGAAATGGTGAGAAAGTTTTATTGTTGAAAAGGGATCGTACAATCGAGATGTGCAGTTCTGCAACCGGTTTTAATTGTCGTCAGAATTATATAGAAAAATAGTGTGTCCGGATTTATTTTTGGATTCCCTATTGTAAAAACTACAGAATAGTGCAATAAACGTGAGAGAGTGTTAGCAACAAAGGGCATCAACCAGTAATTTGTTGAATGCAGCATAGTTTAAAGTGAATACTGCAACATAGGAAAAATCAATAAATTACATACGTTATGGCACTGTTGACTAATTGAGAAATGAGGACAGATGAAAAGACTTCACAGAAAAACAAAGATCGTAGCAACCATTGGGCCGGCAAGCAATAATGGAGAGATGATATCCAGCCTGCTTGAATCAGGAGTAAATGTATTCCGGTTGAATTTTTCACATGGAAACTGCGAAATGCACGGACAGGTATTGCAATTGATCAGAGAAAAATCACAGGAACTTGGTGTGGAAGTCGCAGTTCTTGCAGATCTTCAGGGACCAAAAATACGCACAGGAAAAACGCCTGATAATAGTTCGATTCATCTTGAAACCGGGTCAAAGATTACTATGGTATCTGATTTGACTCAGGAATGCTCTGCATCAGTTATTTCCATCGATTATCCGGGGCTTGCAAAAGAGATCTCTAATGGACAGCTTGTCCTTATCAATGATGGTGCGGTGTCGTTGCGTGTTGATACTATTGATAGCAGCGATACCATATACTGCACTGTTTTGTCAGGCGGTATGTATTCATCACGTAAAGGTGTTAATTTTCCCGATGTCGACCTTTCTATTCCGTCAATGACACAAAAAGACCTGGCAGATCTTGAATTTATTCTTAAAAACGATTTCCAATATGTAGCATTATCATTTGTCCGCAAAGCCGATGATGTCATTAAACTTAAAGAGATAATACAGGAGAGCAGAACAGATATCGAGGTTATTGCTAAAATCGAAAAACCTGAAGCCGCACGGCGTATTGATGAAATCCTGAAAGTGGCTGATGGCATAATGGTTGCCCGTGGAGATCTTGGTGTGGAAGTAAATATCGCGTTGGTTCCGATCATTCAAAAACAGTTGATAGAGAAAGCTAACAAGGCTGGCAAGATTGTAATCGTTGCTACACAGATGCTCGAATCCATGATCAAGTCTCCAATTCCAACAAGAGCGGAAACGACAGATGTTGCCAATGCGGTTATTGATGGCGCTGATGCAATAATGTTATCCGGTGAAACCGCAACAGGTCTTTACCCGGTTGCTGCGGTAGAGACAATGCGTAGTATTGCCTGCAACGCAGAATGTTCAAACTATATTGATTACGGGAAAAACGCGTATACATCAAATATTCAGTTTCCACCATTTGCAATTTGTGAAGCTGCACTGTGGGCAAGCCAAAATCTTGGGAATATTCCTGTCTGTGTTTATTCTCTCACTGGTGCAACGGCTGAGTACCTTTCAAAGGTTCGTATAGCAGCCCCGATTTTTGTTTTTACACCGAATTATCAGGTAATCAAGCAACTGTCACTTCAATGGAATGTTTCGGCGTTTTTTATGGAATTTAATACTGATGTCTCGGAATTAAATCATGATGCAGAAAGTATCCTCATTAAGAAAAAGTATATCAACACCGGTGATCTGATTGCCCATATATGTGGTACAACACCAATTGCAGGAGCCACCAATACGCTTAGAATCAAGAAAGTTGGTGAGAACTAGCCCGGCATTACGGGTAGCAGACCGCGGAACTGGTATAATTACGGTAAACTAAGAGGTTAAATCAGTACGTTAAGAATAAAATTTAAGGATTATACAATTTTTCTCTGGCGCTGCAACAAAAAAGAACATATTTTTAGGTCATCATTTTTTTGATCGTTGAAATTATGCGGCCATAGCTCAATTGGATAGAGCATCTGACTACGGATCAGAAGGTTTGGGGTTCGACTCCCTATGGCCGTATT
>CAYMGX010000065.1:0-4028 GCA_964390065.1 uncultured Fibrobacter sp.
TTGGGACAAGTAAGAAAAAATACTATTTTATTGCCACAAAGGCAAACATCAATAATATCTTACAGCTTTAAAATTGTGATAGCAATATGCGACAAAATAGATATCTATAGGAATATAAAACAATTTTAATTGTTTTATATACGGAGTTTAAATTACGTAATTAGTTTATCTGTAGCTGAAATAATTATTGATTATTAGACTGGAGAGATGAAAATGAAAAAGGATCTGTTTCTTTTAGTAATTATTTTTTTTGTGTCATGTACTAATTCGATACAAAACGAAAAACGGTTGATTTCAACAAAAGCAGTTCCTTTACTTGGTTGGAATAGTTATACAGGATATGGAAACGGTCTTACTGAAAAAGAGTTTATTGATAATTTTAATGTTTTTTGTGAAAAGTTACAACCTTCAGGATATGAATATTTTGTTATTGATGCCGGTTGGGATGGAGTAAATGAAGGTATAAAACTTGATGAGTATGGACGCTCAATTTCAGATACCCATTATTTTCCAAATGGATTGAAGCCTTTAATTGATCTTGTGCACTCCAAAGGTTCAAAGTTCGGTATCTGGATGGCTAGGGGAATCAGCCGCAAAGCTGTGATGGAAAATCTGCCAATTTACGGAACTACATATCATGCTCAGGATATTGCAAATATAAGTGATTCTTCAGAATGGTTCTTGTTTAACTATGGTGTTGATATGTCAAAACCCGGTGCACAGGAATATTACAACAGTGTTGTTGCACTACTCGCATCCTGGGGTGTTGATTTTATTAAATATGATGATATTATTCCTCATCCTGATGAAATTGAAGCCGTTTCAAAAGCTATAAAAAATTGTGGCAAAGATATTAAACTTAGTTTGTCACCTGGCAATTCGGCCACTATTCAAAATTCAGTTGCATACAATTACTCGGATATGTTTCGAATTACAAGTGATGTATGGGACAAACAGAGTAGTATTGACGAATCGTTTAATCGATGGGCTCAATTTCAGTCTTTTCAAAATGCGACAAGTAACATTGATCTGGATATGATACCTTTTGGTACTATTTTTTATCCTGAAAGACATCAGGACATTTTTACAAGAGACCAGAAATGTACCTTTATGACACAACGAGCCCTGGCTTCATCACCGTTGTTTGTTGGTGGGGAACTTCCTATGATTGATTCTATGTCACTGGAGTTAATAACTAATCGTGACATGCTGGAATGTAATCAAAAAGGTAGTATCGGTAAGTTAGTCTGTACATTCGACAGTATCTCTATCTGGAAAGCAGAGAACCTTTATGACACAGGTGTTTGCTGGATTGGTATTTTTAATCAGGGAAGCAATAGTGTGTCGCCAGTAATAAATAGGCATCTATTGGGACTTTCTAATTCGTTTTCTGATTATGAGTTTTTCAATGTCTGGGACAATACGGTTGTTTCTGTCAATGATACAATTAGGCTTAGTATTCCTGCGTTTGGAGTTGTTTTCTTTAAGTTGACAATAAAGTAACAATTTGTTTTCTCTGCATTTCCTTTAACATAGTTGTATCAACCTAATGCAGGCACTATATTCATTTTTAGAAGTAGTAAGGTAAAATTGTCTATCAATTATGTTATGAAAACAGATAGCCAAGAAAATTATTTAAAGAAATGGCATAATCATTATGAACATCAATAATACTTTCAGTATTCCAGTGCTTCTGATCGTTTTTAATCGTGTTGACACATTGAAAAGAGTAGTTGATGTATTGAGAGATATACGAGTAGAGCGATTATATGTATCTGCCGATGGGCCGAGAACAAATGTTGAATCTGATGCAGCAAGAACCAAAAGCGTAAGAGATTTCATTGATAAAAATATTGATTGGAAATGTGAAGTATATACAAAATACTCAGAGACAAATCAGGGGTGCAAACGGGCTTGTACATCAGCATTTAATTGGTTTTTCGAAAATGAAGAAAAAGGAATTATTATCGAAGACGACTGTCTGCCTGACAGATCATTTTTCCCTTACTGTGAAGAACTGCTGAATTATTACAAAGACGATCAGAGAATCGGGATGATTAGCGGGTACAATGGGTGCCCTGATTATCCATGCGATTACAGTTATCATTTTACAACAGGGGGATCAATATGGGGATGGGCGACGTGGCGAAGAGTTGCCGCTGGTTTTGATCCGCAAAACAGCATTTTAAAAAATCCAAAGATTAAAGATTTTCTGCTGAATGCGACAACTGATAAAAATGAGACAGAGCACATCTTTGCTGGTGTAAATAGAATCCTTGATGGTCAAGATAACGGTTGGGATTTTTCATGGAGTGCACTGTTAAAAATTAATTCTCAGCTTGGAATTGTTCCATCTGTGAATATGATAAGAAATATTGGGATCAACGCAGATTCTACTCACCCGATGGATGAAAATAGTCATCTTTTTAAAATTGAGGTAAAACCATTCTCTTTTCCTGTTAAGCATCCGCCATGCATAGTTGCAGATAGGGTTTTATCAATGAAAATGGGTGCAATGCATTATCCGCCATTATGGAAACGTGCTTTACTTAAGTTACCACTTTTTAAAAAGTTTTATAGATTATTTGTAAAACCATTTTTAAAATGAACCGGAACAAACCGAAATCCATATATTCTGTTTCCTTATTTGTTTGATTTTGTAAATGTGCTTTTTTTCGATACACTACTATCACCTAAATCAGAACGATACCTTTTTTAATTAAATCCAGTAATACCCGGGGACGATTAAATCACTAAACTGCTAAAGTGAAAAATTAGAAATCTTGAAATTTGTGCGAAGGCTCTCAGTGGTTTTCATATCGAATCATTTTTTACCTAGTTGTAAATGGTATTTGTTGAGATATTTCTCTTTGATTTCCGGGAATTTTTAGATCCGTTATCTGAAGTTGACTTTCTATAACTTTCAATTGGTTTCATTCTAAATCACATACTCCCAAACACATCAACAATAGACCTGTTCAATGCCCTTAAAAGCGGTGGTGCATATTTTTTCTTTGAGTTTTCAACTATGTTCGCATCAAAATTTTTCTTACGGGCATACTTATAGAACAACGGCTTCCCAAATGATGCTCTCCCTTTTGAACTTCTTAAAAGAGCACCATCCTTTTGAAAAAATGCAATGCTAAACTCTGAAAAAGCCCGAACTGAAACGGGCCGCTCATAACTGCTACCCCCACGACCATTACGCCAGTTATTCTGATGAACCTGTTTGTAGGTCATCAGGCAATACTGGGGCATTACGATATTGTCTGCTTTGTACTTCGTTGACAATTCTGTGCAGATTTTTGTAAATTCTGATGTTACTGTCACTCTGGTACTATCTTTATTCCATTGAACTGTTTCATATAATTTACGGATATCCGTAGTATCAGTCAGCAACTCAATATTTTGAAAGCGTTTCGATAACTCCTTAAAAACAATCTGATCTGCAACCTGTGTATAATACTGGTCACTAAACTCAATTACAGGTAAGTCTGTTGAATTATCTTTATAGGATGTTTCAATAAATTTTAGCGGCACAACTAACTGTTTTTTATCTACTGTTAAGACAGACGTTCCCCGGGACATCACACTAACAGCGTAAATCACTATTATTAATAAACTCTTTATTCTCATGTATTACTCACTTATAGATTTTTTTGAATATCACCAAATTCTATATTCATTGCATTGCTTTGATCAATAAGAATATATATCACATTACATATTTACATAATAGAATTTCTGAGTATTTGATAAAGTAACTTACAAAAATGGTATAATAAATACGGATGGATGCAGAAAACTCATGATTACTTTGTTTAAAAAACAATCCGTTGTCTTTCCAACAATCTGGGGATTTATTCTAATTTTTCTTTTTGTAATTGTTATTAATACATTCTTTTTTCTAACAATCCACCCTTTTCTTGCAAAAACAACTACAGTTAAAACCAGTTGTCTTATCGTTGAAGGATGGGTTCCTGACTACTGTCTTAAAAAAGTTGATTCACTTTATAACACAGGTACAA
>CAYMGX010000065.1:4128-22297 GCA_964390065.1 uncultured Fibrobacter sp.
TGGGTTCCTGACTACTGTCTTAAAAAAGTTGATTCACTTTATAACACAGGTACAATCAAACGCATTTTTGTCACCGGCGGACCAATTGAACGCGGTTCATACCTTCTTCAATACACTACTTTTGCAAATCTTGGCGCACTTTCACTACAAAAAGCAGGTATTCCTGATTCCGTTATTTCGGTAGTTCCAGCACCTCTTGTGATCAAAGACCGGACATTTACATCAGCAGTATCACTTCGTACCTGGTTTCTGAGTAATAAAATTACCCTTACCGATGCAAACATTGTTACTCTGGGAGTTCATTCACGCAGATCTTTAATGGTTTTCAAAAAGGTTTTACCTGAATGTAATCTTGGTGTAGTATCGGTAACTAATCACAGTTATGATTCACGTCGCTGGTTTTTATCCAGTGAGGGAACAAAAACGGTAATCACGGAAACAATCAGTTTTCTTTATTCGTTAGTATCATATCAGTAGCTGCTACTGCCGATGAATTATTGATAAAATCTCCAATCACATATAGTATTTTCGATCAATGGTACTCAGAAACCTTCGTTGCAGCTTTTTTCGAAATATTACTGATCTCAACCTTGATTTTAGTCCTGATGGTGCAATTTTTGAAGGCTCCAACGGAGCTGGCAAAACCAACATTCTTGAGGCTGTTTTTCTGCTGTGCACCGGTAAATCCCAGCGTAATGCCAAAAAACTCTCGATGATTAATAATCAATCTGAGTTTTCATATATTGAAGGAACCTTTGTTGCAGACAACAAAGAATCTATCAGGGCATCCTATGGATTTGATCGTCAGAAAAAAACATCCATGCAGATTAATAATACCGGGATTCTTTCGGTAACTGAATGGTTTGGAAAACGACCGATTGTCTCGTTTAGCGTTGATGATCTCGAGCTTGTCTATGGCACTCCTGATCATCGTAGAAAATTTCTTGATATTACCTGCTCTCAACTCTATCCTGAGTACCTTGATGCTTTACTGAAATATACATATTTCTTAAAAAACCGGAATACTCTTCTGACACAAACATTTGATCCCGATCAATGTGATATTTATGATTCATACCTCGCTCAGTACGGTGCTGTTGTAATGACCCTGCGAGATATTTTCATCAGGGAATCAGAATCTGATTTCAATAGATTTTACAATGAGATTTGTAATGGAAAAGAAGCTGTAAAAATCATCTATAAACCATCAATTTTAGCCGATTGTAGTAGTAAAGAAGAGTGTAAAAATGTATTTTACAGAGTGCTGCAAAAGCAGCGGAAAAGAGACCTTGAATCTCACTTTACAACTGCAGGTATTCATCGGGATAATCTTGAATTTTATCTTAACGACATGCCGGTTAAGCAGTTTGGATCTCAGGGTCAGTGCAGGTCAATTGTGCTGGCAATTAAACTCAGTTCTGTTACATGTATGGAAAAATACCGAAAAGAGAAAATGATCTTTCTAATTGATGATGCAGTTGCAGAGCTTGATCCTCTTAGAACATCAAAGGTTATCCCGCTTATTGAAAAAAGTGGACAGCTATTTATTGCAACACCAGTGTTTTCATCACCACTTACAAAACCTGTACCTCGATATACAGTCGCTGACGGGTTGGTATATCAACAATGAAACCAAAGAAAAAAAAGCAACCTGAACTTATCGGTAACCTGATTGATTCCATCTTACAGGAACGCGGCTATCTCTCAATATGTAAAGAATGGGATGTTGTCGCAAAGTGGCCGGCAATTGTTGGTGAAAAAATTGCATCTGTAACAGAATGCACCAGAATGGAGGACGGTCGCCTTTACGTTAAAGTTGCATCATCAAGCTGGAGAAATGAAATTGTTTTTCTTAAAGATGAGATTATTAAAAAAATTAAAAAAGAAACTGATTGTTCAACACTATACGATATCGTTTTTTATTGATAGTCTGACTATCATCTCACGGAGTATCTATGAACGAAAGTAATGCATCAAATTATACCGCGGACAGTATAAAGAGCTTAAAAGGTCTCGAAGCTGTTCGTAAACGTCCTGCTATGTATATTGGAAGCACTGGTTCTTCAGGACTTCATCACCTTGTTTACGAAGTGGTAGACAACTCAATTGATGAAGCACTTGCCGGTTATTGTAACAGGGTTGATGTAACAATTCATCCCGATAATTCCATCTCCGTTCTTGATAATGGTCGTGGTATACCAATAGATTATCACGCTGAAGAAAAAATGTCGGCACTTGAACTTGTACTTACAACACTTCATGCCGGCGGTAAGTTCGATAATTCATCCTATAAAGTATCCGGTGGTCTGCATGGTGTCGGTGTATCGTGCGTCAATGCACTATCTACTGTTTTAAAAGTTCATGTATACCGCGACGGTCAAATTTACTTTATGGAATTTCATCGTGGAGCAGCGGTAGAAGATATTAAAACAATCGGTACAACAGATTTACGTGGTACAAAAGTAACGTTTACACCGGATCCTGAAATCTTTGAAACGACCGAATACAGCTTTGACATTTTATCAAAACGTCTTCGTGAGCTTGCATTTCTAAACAAAGGTGTTACAATCACCATTACCGACGAACGACCGGATGGTAAGAGCAATGAGTATTGCTACCCTGGAGGGCTTGTTTCATATATCAAGTATCTTGATGAAAACAAAACAACACTGCACCCGCAACCATTATACTTTCTTCAAGTCAAAGATAGGGTTGAAATTGAAATTGCAATGCAGTATAACGATACCTATAACGAACTTATTTTTTCATTTGCCAATAATATCAATACCATTGATGGTGGTACGCACTTGTCGGGCTTTAAAAAAGGTTTAACACGTGCAATAAATACCTATATCAGCCAGAATAATCTTCTAAAAAGTAATGATAAACTTGAAATGAAAGGTGAGGATCTTCGAGAAGGTCTTACCTGCATTGTAAGCGTAAAACTTCCAAATCCTCAGTTTGAAGGTCAGACAAAAGGAAAGCTTGGTAACTCCGATATCGCAGGTATCGTTGAGGGCGGAATCAACGATATGCTTGGTACTTATCTTTTGGAGAACCCTGCAATTGCACGGAAAATTGTTGATAAATGTATTAATTCAGCAATCGCCCGTGAAGCAGCAAGAAAAGCGCGTCAGCTTGCACGTAGAAAAACGGTTATGGATGGCGGGGGCCTTCCCGGTAAGCTTGCCGATTGTAGTGAGAAAGATCCAACAAAATGTGAGATTTTCCTTGTCGAGGGAGATTCTGCTGGTGGAAGTGCTAAAATGGGACGCGACCGTACCTTTCAGGCAATCCTTCCTCTTAAAGGCAAAATTCTCAACGTTGAAAAAGCTCGAATTGACAAAGTAATCTCTCACGAAGAAATTCAGGTGATGGTTCAGGCTTTTGGTGCCGGATTTGGCCGTCCCGATGAAGAAGATGGGTTTAATGCATCAAAGCTCCGGTATCATAAAATCATAATTATGACTGATGCCGATATTGACGGCGCTCATATCAGAACGCTATTGCTGACCTTTATCTATCGTCACATGCCAGCACTTATTGATAATGGTCATGTTTATATTGCTCAGCCACCTCTTTATAAACTAAAGTGTGGCAAGGAAGAGCGTTATGCTTTTGACGAAAAAGAGAGAGATACTATTATTGAAGGCTGGCAGGATAAAAAATCTATCACGATTCAACGATACAAAGGTCTTGGAGAAATGAACCCGGATCAGCTTGCTGAAACCACAATGAACCCATCATCAAGATCATTACTAAAAGTACATATCGAAGATTCTATTGAGGCCGATCGTATTTTTACCATGTTAATGGGTGAAGAGGTCGAGCCACGCCGGAAATTTATCGAAACCAATGCTAAACTTGTAAAGAATCTTGATGTATAACATGAATAAAAAACTTACCGTGCTTCTTACTAACGATGATGGTTTTCATGCTGATGGAATAAAAATTCTGCATGCTGAGTTGATAAAAAAGTTTAATGTCGTAGTTGCAGCGCCTGAACATGAAAAAAGTGGCGTTGGCCATGCCTTTACCTTTAATAATCCTTTGCATTATCTAAAAACGGAGGAAAGCGAAACCTACCAGGGCTACATTGTTAGCGGAACACCCGCTGATTGTGTAAAGTTCGCTATCGGACATCTCCTCTCAAATAAACCGGATATTGTTATATCTGGAATTAATAATGGAGAAAATTCCGGTTTGTCTGCCTTTTATTCTGGTACTGTGGCTGCTGCCCGTGAAGGCGCATTCTGGGATATTCCAAGTTTTGCTTTCTCTGTTTGTGCCGAAGCATTTTCTCATGTAAAAGAGTATGCTGCAATTGTACCATCAATAATTGAAACTGTTTTAAAAACTGATAATTTAAGTGCAACACCGCGTGTTTACTACAACGTAAATTTTCCCGCATGTCCACTATCTAAAGTAAAAACAACAAAAGTTACCTGGCAAAGCCTGGCGTTTTTTGATGATCGTTATAAACGAATAGAATCAAAAACGCACACCTCCGGCGAGGGATTTGTTGTTTTTGGCGAAAAAAAGGATATTGAAAACTCTGATGCTTTCGATTCTAAAGCATTATCTGAAAATATAATTACTATTACTCCTCTAACCTTTGATTCAACAGCGCACCAAGCTATACCTCATCTTCTCAAACTTGAGAAAGAGGATTTTCTGAGAGGTGATTTAAAATGAGTGATGATTCAAGAATTTATCCTGTTTTTATTGAAAATGAGATGCAGAAGTCGTATCTCGATTATTCAATGAGTGTTATTGTATCACGAGCTCTCCCTGATGTAAGGGATGGTTTGAAACCGGTACATCGTCGTGTACTTTTCGGAATGGAAAATCTGAACTTAGTACATAATAAACCACCGAAAAAGTCTGCTCGTGTTGTCGGTGACGTAATCGGAAAATACCATCCTCACGGTGATGTAGCAGTCTATGATTCACTTGTCCGTATGGCGCAGGATTTTTCTATGCGTTATACCATGGTTAACGGACAGGGAAACTTCGGTTCTGTTGATGGCGATCCACCTGCTGCAATGCGATATACTGAGTGCCGCATGACTCCACTTGCTGAAGAGATGCTGCTGGATCTTGAAAAAGAAACGGTTGATTTCGTACCAAACTATGATGATTCACTTAAAGAACCTTCAGTGTTACCATCAAAAGTGCCATTTCTTCTTGTCAATGGATCTACCGGTATTGCTGTTGGAATGGCAACAAATATGGCACCCCACAATCTTGGTGAGGTTGTCAATGCGATTGTTGCGGTTATTGACAATTCCGAAATTTCTGTTGATGATATTTTTAAAATTCTTCCCGGTCCCGATTTTCCAACCGGTGGTGTTATTCATGGACGGGGAGGAATTCTCGAAGCATATCGAACCGGTAGAGGAAAGGTAATCGTTCGGGCTAAAGCCGAAATTGAGAAAACTGAAAATGACCGTGAAGAAATAATCATTTCTGAAATTCCTTATATGGTTAACAAGAGTACTCTGCTTGAAAAAATGGCAGATCTTGTTCGTCAGAAAACCATTGATGGAATCTCTTTTATACGTGATGAATCTGACCGTTCAGGTATGCGCATTGTAGTTGGTATTAAAAAAGATGCATTTGGTGAGATAATTCTTAATCAACTTTACAAGTTCACAATGCTTCAGACCACATTCGGCATAATCAACCTCGCACTTGTTGATCTACAACCGCGGGTTCTAACCATAAAAGAACTAATCACTTATTTTATAGATCATCGTCATGATGTTATTGTTAAGAGAACTAATTTTGAACTTAAAAAAGCACTCGATCGGGCACACATTCTTGAAGCACTCAGAATTGCGCTTGACCACATTGATGAAATAATCGCTTTGATTAAAAGTTCAGATTCACCTGAAACTGCAATGACTCAGCTTCAGGCCAGATTCAACTTTACAGAAATACAGGCAAAAGCAATTCTTGACATGAGACTGCAACGTCTCACCGGACTCGAACGGGAGAAAATCGAAGAAGAATATAGAACTTTGATGCTGCTTATAAAGGATCTTCAGGATATTCTTGCGAACTACTCAAGAAGAATGCAGATTGTAAAAAATGAACTTATCGATCTGAAAAACCGTTATGGGGATCCCCGTAGAACCGAAATTGTTGATGCATCCAGTGATTTTGAAATTGAAGATATGATCGCTGATGAAGATATGGTTATTACCATGACTCATGAAGGATACATTAAACGTACTTCTGTTAATACCTATCGTTCTCAGGGACGCGGCGGTAGAGGTGTAAAAGGAATGGAGTCAAAAGAAAATGACTACATAACAACAATGTTTGTAGCATCGACACATACCTATATTCTTTTCTTTACAAATACCGGAAGGTGTTACTGGCTGAAAGTTTACAAAATACCTGAAGCCGGACGTGCATCACGAGGCAAACCGATCATTAATTTGATCGATCTTAAACCCGGAGAAAAAATTGCATCTTTTGTACCGGTCAGAGAGTTTGATAACGATCATTTTATTGTCGCTGCAACAAAGAATGGTGTTATCAACAAACAACCATTGAGTGCATATTCAAATGTTCGTCGTGATGGTATCAATGCGATAAATCTTGATGAAAACGACGATGTTATTGAATGTAAACTTACCAATGGTGATAGCAATATTATTCTTGGTACACTTAATGGTCAGGCTGTACGATTCCATGAAAGTGCGGTTCGCGAACTTGGAAGAAATACACGAGGTGTTAAGGGAATTACCTTAAAGGAAAATGATAAAGTTGTCAGCATGATTATTGTCAATGAGAATCATACTGTGTTAACCGTTACCGAAAAAGGATACGGGAAAAAGACCCCTGTTGAAGATTACCGAAAAACAAATAGGGGAGGATCCGGTATTATCAATATAAAGGTGACCGAGAAAAATGGAAATGTTGTCGCACTAAAGGGCATTGATGGCGACATTGACGTAATGTTAATTACCAGAAATGGAATTATTATCCGTGTTGATGCAAATAAGATTTCAACCATTGGGCGTAACACACAGGGTATCAAATTAATAAGCCTCGATCAGGATGATCACGTAATTGATTTAACACTTTGCGATAAAGATGATGAATCAATTGCGGATAGTGAAAATGTTCAGATTCAGGATGCAATTCCGGAGCAGGCTCCTGCTGATGAAGAACAGGATAGTTTTAATATTCCCGGTGAGGAAAATAGTGACGAATCTTCTTCTGATGATAATCCTGATGGGAATTGATAGATTTATTTAAATTTGATAGTGTTTCTATTATAAAAAAGGCCGATTTATTCGGCCTTTTTTTATTCTCTATTCCTATTGTATTAAAAATTATTCTAATAAATAGTTATTTTGATGAATCCTCCGACTCTTTAAGTGCCTGAACAGTCACAACGAGAGTAATGATTGTGGCTAACAATGTGGCAATTTTAAATACCGAATCTACTGTTTCAACGAATATCTTATGACCATTCGTATATTTTAATTTTTGCGGTACAACAACTGCATCTCCAGGTTCAAGTACAGCACTCATTATTTTCACGGTTTTATTTGTAGTTATTGATCCGTTTGCTTTAATAACATAAATATGTTTTTTATCTGCATTCTCTTTTATCCCGCCTGCAGCTTCAATATAGGAAGATACTGACGCATTCCTGATATCATATTTAAATGTTGATGGATTATAAACCTCACCAAGTACAGATACCGTATTCAAATTTCTTGGAATTTCAAGAGTATCCCCATCTTCAAGAGCAAAATCATCATAGTTCTTTTCATTTCGTAAATCAATAACAACTCTTCCTGTTGCCGTGCTCATTTTTAACTTTTCTTTCAGTGCCATCTGTTGTTTTAAAAGTTCCTGAGCTTCAGCAGAATTATCCTTGGCAGCGATTTCTGCTGACAATTTCATGATATCTGTTTCAAGTTGTTTACTGTATTCTTCCATTCGTTTATTTTCAAATTCCTTAACTGAACGCCGGGTAAACATTGCAGCTGTAAGGTAGGCATCATCTTTAATTCCTCCGGCTCTTTTTAAAAGATCTCCAAGTGTTTCACCTTCGTAAAGTATATATTCTCCTGGATATACAATTTGACCTTTTAGAAATACTTTTCTTTCCTCTTCCCAGCCCATTTTACTTCTAATAAAAATGTGATCTAATCTTTTAAGTAAAACATTATCTTTTGAACTGTCTGACATGGCGCATTCAACACAAAAGTCCTGTTTCTCGGTTTGAATCTTTTCAATATTCAAACTCGTTCTTCTGTAAAGCTCTCCACGTATCGGACTTGCCTCATCTTTTAATCCTCCGGAGAGAAGCACAAGATCACGTATCTTCATGTTGTCAAGTAGTTTATAGCGTCCGGGTTTAGTTACGGCTCCATCAATAAATACATATCTGTCAGGTTCGAAAAAATCACGGTTATAAATGAAAATTTCATCTTTTGGTTTTAGAACAAGATTGTCCTCAGATGCTTCATTTTCAAGAACGTTCTTTAAATTAAACGGAATAATATTACTTCTAAACTCGGGTGGTTCCACTCTGTAAATAACGGCATAATTAAAGTAGGTCTCAGGCAGAATTGAATTATACGTTGTTAAAATATCCCTGATTTTCATATTATCTTTATATTCATATTTACCCGGACGAAGAACATTACCATTTAAATATACGGTATTACTCTCTTTATCCAGTACAGGAAAAATTTTAACAATATCTCCATCCATTATTTCAAAATCAGATAGTTTTTCTCCACTGGAATCCAGATCCAGAATAACTCGTTGCTCATTATTCTTGAAACGTTCTATCTGAATTTTATTTGTCCATGCTGATGGTGTAAGTCCGCCTGCAATTGAAAGTAACTTCTCAAGTGATGTTTTACCACTTAATTCATATATTGCATTCCGTCGCACATTACCAGCTACTGCCGCCATTGATTGCACTATTGGTACAACTATTACATCACCAGATTGTAAACGATACCCGGTTTTATCCTGTCCCGACATTAGAAAATCATAAAAATCAAAACTTGCTACTTTGTTTCCACTACGTTTTAATTGCACATTTCTCAAAGATCCGCTTTTTGTAGGTCCACCTGCAGCAAAAAGTGCATTTGTAACATTTGACAATGCACTTACTGTATAATACCCCGGACTTTCAACCTCACCAACAATATAAACACCAATTGACCGGAGTGAACCTAAAGATACCGTTACGTTAACTCCTTCAATCTTTCCAACTCTATCATTAATATTTCTTTTAACTGCATCAAACGATAATCCTGCTACAGGAATCGGACCAATTCTTGGAATATTAATTGTCCCATCACGTCCGACTTTTAATTTATACTCCTCATTAATTCTACCCCACAACATGATGTTTATCTCATCCTCTGCATTAACGGGATAATCACCCGGAACTGCCGCATTATTGTTTGGCGCAAACGTTGATGGGCGCGAATTTTTAAAAACTTCATAACCATAAATCGGTAGATTTTCAAGAAGACTATCAGGATCCAGATTTTTTCCCAATAGTAATTGTTCATACACAGATAAAATTTTCTTCTCTTCTTTATCTTTATCTTTATCTTTATCTTTATCTTTATCACTATCTTTTTCTTTTTTATTATTATCTTCTTCCTGACGATCACTCTTTATCAATGAATCAGAAAGATATTTCGAAAATTGTGACGAGTTAGATTGATATTCAGACTTGTATCTGTTCTGTAATTGTTTAATCATCTCCGGACTAACTTGCTGTGACGAAATAGTGCCTGCAGAAAGAATCTGACCCGCAGCAAGTATACTTGTCAATAGATTACTTACAAGGAAATAACTCATTATCTCTATTACCTTTTCTTATCTTGTAATGTTAAAAAACTCTTTTAAACCTTGTAATATTCCCTGTACCATGAAATAAAATTACTGATACCCTGTTGAATATCTGTTTTTGGTTCATATCCTAATTTTCTTATTTTACTGATATCTGCCACTGTTGCAACAACATCACCGGGTTGCATCGGAAGGAATTCTTTTATGGCTGATTTACCGGTATTTTTCTCTATTTCATTAATAAAATCCATTAGTTTTTCAGCTTTATTATTACCGATGTTATATATCTCATATTTCTTTGGCGTATGTAATACCCTTAATACACCATTTACTATATCATCAATGTAAGTGAAATTTCTTTGCATATTTCCTTGATTGTAAATCTGTATCGGCGTTTCTTCAAAAATTGCTTTTGTAAAAATAAACAATGCCATATCAGGACGTCCCCATGGACCATATACTGTAAAAAATCTTAATCCTGAACATGGAAGGCCAAACAAATGACTATAGGTGTGCGCAATTAATTCATTTGATCTCTTTGTCGCCGCATACAATGATATCGGTGTATCTACGGTATCTGTTTCCGAAAATGGCAGCTTAGTATTTGCTCCATAAACCGACGAGGAGGACGCGTAAACAAAATTTTCGACCTTGTGATTTTTCGATAGTTCAAGAATATTCAAAAAGCCTTCCATATTTGACTTTTGATAAACAAACGGATGTGTAATTGAGTATCTGACACCAGCTTGCGCAGCAAGATGACATACTTTTGATGGAGTATACTTTTTGAAAACCTCTGTTAACTTCCCATACTCACACAAGTCAATTTTTTCAAAAAGGAAATTTTTATCTTTTTTAAGATTCTCAAGCCGGTGTTGTTTCAAAGTTACATCATAATACTCATTCACACAGTCAATGCCTATAATTTCATGACCTTGTGCCATCAGTTCCTTTGACACATGATAACCAATAAATCCGGCAGCTCCTGTAACGAGAATCAATTTCGACCTCCAAATACTTTTGGCTTAAGTGTTGAATCAGCACCTTTAATGAGAACCCCCTGATGAAGTTCTATTGTTCTGTAATGATACGGTTTGATTAATTGTAAATCATGAGTTGACATTATTATTGTTGTTCCCCATGAATTGATTTTCTGAAGTAACATAAATATTTCATTTGATACATTCATATCAAGATTACCAGTTGGCTCATCAGCTAATAGAACCCATGGATCATTAATTATAGCTCTTGCTATGCATACCCGCTGTTGTTCACCACCAGATAATTGATTTGGATAATTAAAACATTTATGACTTAAACCGGTCAGTGCAAGAACTTCAAAAACTTTACGTTTGATTTCTTTCTCTTTATGTCCGGTTACTCTTAAGACAAATGCAACATTATCAAATACATTTCGATCATTCAATAATTTAAAATCCTGAAATACTATCCCGAGTTTTCTTCGTAATTCTGAAACTGCATTTTTCTTTTGACACACTATTTTAGCATCATAGCCGCAAACAAAAACCTGGCCATTTGATGAAAACTCATCCATATAAATATGTTTAAGCAGGGTAGTTTTTCCTGCGCCGCTTTCACCCGTTAAAAAAACAAATTCTCCCTTGTCTACAAAAAATGAAATATCATGTAATGCTTTATAGGAGTTATCATATATTTTGGAAACATGAGAAAATTGTATCACGTTGCACTATTTTCTTTTTAGACAAAAATGAATTCTTTCAGATCTGGTAGAGTATTTTTTCATTCGGAACTCATCCCAGATTCCAACTGTTTCAAATGTTTTAACAGGTATCGCCTCTTCAATAAGCTGTGCAGGGAAAACTTTTTGAATATGTTTATCTGTAAATTTGTCATATTTCTTTGTTGTTGGATCAAAATTAAAAATCGTAAAATCATTGTGCTGTATTGACATCAATTCGTCATAGTAACTATGACGAATTACTGAACAGTCTGAAAATTCCTCGAAGTCAAGAAAATCATAAAAATGTTCCATCGAATTATACTCTGTAGTAATATCAAACAGGAATATTCCACCTCTGTTTAAACATTCTGAAACCTCAGAAAATACTTTTTTATATTCCTGTATTGTTTGAAGATAATTAATCCCGTCGTAAAGAAATAATACTACATCAAATTGTTTCTTAACCGGTAGTAATCTTGCATCTGCACAAAAATAAGGAATATTTTTTTTCACAGCTTCCTGTGACATATACAGACTTAAGTCTGAACCGGTATATTCATATCCATGTTCTTTCAGATGTTCACCAAGAACTCCGGTTCCGCCGCCTATTTCAAAAATTGAAACATTATCCTTATTAATATGTTTTTTTACTATTTTATCAATTAACTCTATCCATTCTTCATATTCAACATGACACATTATCCTGTCATATATTGGTGCAAGTGCTTTGTAACTCAAAGAAAATTCCTAACCTGTATAAATACATCATTACGCCATTTTTCTACCATTTCAATTAGCTTCTTTTGAGCCATAATATCTTTCGTTTTTTCTTCAAGGATTGGGTAGTCATCTTCTAATGTCAACTTGCGACCATTAACTCTGCCATCAATTCTATAAATGGTAAACTGTTTATCTTCATTGACCGGCTTTGTAATAAATCCTGCTGGAAATGTGTCAATTTCCGATTGAATAGATTTAGGCAACTCAAGTATGGATTTCCAACCCATGGAACCTTTTTTTATTTTTGTAGTGTTATCATCACTTAATTCATTCACCTTTTTTACAAATTCATCCTGCGTTTTACATTCTGTTCTGATAGAGTCAAGTTTCGCCTTAATCATATCGATTTGATTATCAGCCGGCGCAACCTTTACAAAAATCTGCCGTATATGTATTTTCTGATCCCTCTTCTCGACTGCCTTGATTATATGAAAACCGATTCGAGTTTCGAAAATATCACTAATCTTACCTTCCGCAAGAGCAAATGCCTTTTCCTCAAAAACAATCTCTCCTAATGATCCTTTAGAAATAAAACCAAGATTTCCACCATCTGCAGCGTCCGGACTTTCGGAGTACTTCCTGGCAAGTTCTATAAAATCCTCACCCTGATCAAGTTTTTGTTTAACATTTTTGATTTTATCATAAGCTGCCTGACGAGCATTATCGGATGTTTTTATTTTTATTGATAATTTTGAGAGTAAAACACTCTCTCCCGCCTCAGGAAGGCTATCTTTATATTTAGAATAAAAATCTTCAACATCTTTACGGGTAACCTTAATTGATGTAAACAGCATTTGTTGAATTCTCTGTTTGTACATTTGCTCTTTAATAGCTCTTCTTGACTCTGTCTTAAATCTACCCAATGTCATTCCCTGATACTTTATCAGCACACTCTCGAAACTGTCAATTGGAATATTATTTTGCTGACAAATACTTGTAATATGATTTTTTACAGCATTTTCGACTTCCATATTTGAAATCTGAATTGTTGAATCCTCTTTTGCGTGTGCCAATAGGATTTTTCCATCAACCAGTTCTTTTATGAATGTCTTTTTGTATTCATCCATTTTTGATTCATCCGGCTTCTCTTCCATTGAACTAAGTCGCATTGACGTATATGCATCAAGTTCAGATTGCATGATTATTTCATCACCTACGACAGCAATTACTGCATCAAGTTTTTCATTTGATGCATATGATAAGTTTGTGCATGCAATCAGTGAACAAATGAATGTTGTTATTTTTCTTATCAATGTATTTTTCTCCTCAATTTACTAAACTATTTACTTTACAATCAAATCAGATAACAGTTCTTTGTTGTATTCAACATTTGTTTTTATTCTTAAATCTGCCAATAGCTGATCTATTAAATTTTTTTGTTTTTCATTTACTATTTGTTCAAGTATTTCTTTTTTCACTTCCTGTAAAGTACATACATCACCCTTTTTTAATTTGTCGATGTAAAACAAAATGTGATATCCGTTTGATGTTCTTACCGGTGATGAAACCGAGTTCAGGGAAAGATTACTCAATGCCTGACGAATTTCGGATTGCATGACATCAAGCGGTGTGAATGGAATATTTATAGAATCAAATGTTGGAGTCTTGGAATATTGAGCAGCAACAGAAATAAAATTATTTTTGTTAGTTGTCCTGTATATTTCCCATGCTTTACCTGATTCATCAACAGCAATATCCAGATACTTTACATAATCTTTCTGACGAATATAATTATTCTTGTTTAGATTATAAAAATTTTCAATATCACTTTCTTTAATACTATCAGGATGAATTCTCTGAGAAAAACGGTTTAACATCTCTGCAGATAGTAAATCTATTTTCATTTTCCTGATACGCTCTTTTATTTCAATCTCTTTGTCAATTTTCTGATTAATTGCTTCCTGACAAAGCAATTCGTTGTTGATCCATTGAATAACAAACCTATTATACTGATCCGGGGTTATCTGATCGCTGTACTCTGTCGGAATACTGCGTTTAAGATCATCCAGAGTTAATGTTGATTTTCCAACTTTTGCAATAACATTGATCTCTTTACTCTGATTACAATGAACAGAAAACAACATTGAGACTACGGATGTAATCATTACATATTTTCTGATTCCGATCATTATGCAACCTTTCAATTATTGCTACTGGTCCTATGGTATATCATTAAAATTGAGATTTTAATAATCTTTAAATATTTGATATATATATCATTAAAAGATATATAATTCCTACCTTAAAAATCCATTTTTATCGATTTTTAGAAGCGAAATATCAGTCATTCTTCTCTTTATCTTTTACTGTCGAAATTTCTGAAAGAATACCAAGTACTTCCAATACCTGATCTTCAGATTTTTTAGTTGCTAATAGAGTCTTAATACTTATAGGAGTCTCATAGGCAACTTCAAATTCTCTCTCACTATTACCAAATATTTGCTTTATAGAATCTTTAAAACTACCTTGTTCGTTATCAAAATATAAAACAAGTTTGTCTTCTCTGGAGATTGCTACTCGTATACAACCAACTAAACCTGCAAAGATTTTTATTCTCATTAGTAGTAATAGTGAGTTTACACTTTTTGGAAGCGGCCCAAACCTGTCACTGATACTTTTTTCGATCTCACTAACAGATTCTATTGTTCTGACTGAAGAAAGTTCCTGATACGTTGAAATTCTTGTTGCTCCATCATTTATATAATCCAACGGAATATAGGCCTCAATAGGAATCTCAATCTTTACATCATTTAGATTTCGTACCGGCTTTTCCCCTTTTATCTCCTTTAATGCATCTTCAAGCAACCTGCAGTATAGTTCAAAACCAACTGCTGCTATAAAACCATGCTGACTTGTACCAAGGATATTTCCGGCTCCCCGAATTTCAAGATCTCTCATTGCAATTTGAAATCCGGATCCAAGATCAGTATATTGCTCCAATGCCCTGAGTCTTTTAAGCGACACCTCGGATATAGCTCCGTTTTTTGGTGTTAGAAAATACGCAAAAGCCTGCTCCGATGATCTTCCAACCCGTCCGCGTAACTGATATAACTGTGATAATCCAAGTGCATCTGCCCGGTTAATAATGATAGTATTTACATTCGGTATATCAAGGCCATTTTCTATGATAACCGTTGATATCATTACATCAAATCTTCCTGCAATAAATTCCTTCATTATCATTTCAAGCTCTTTTTCATCCATCTGACCATGAGCAGTAATTACACGGGCTCTTGGTACAAGCTGTTCAATCTTATCTCTAAGTTGCTCAAGATTGCTTATTCTATTGTTTACAAAAAAGGCTTGTCCTCCTCTGTCAATTTCATTATCTATTGCATTTCGAACGATCTCATCGTGATACTCTGCCACTTTTGTTTCAACCGGCAATCTGTTTCTTGGAGGAGTATTGATAATTGACAAATCGCGAGTTCCGATTAGTGACATGTGCAGCGTTCTTGGTATTGGAGTAGCGGTCATTGATAGTACATCTACCGAAAATCGTAACTGTTTTAATCGCTCTTTGTGATTTACTCCAAACCGCTGCTCTTCATCAACAATTAGTAAACCAAGATTCTTGAATTTTACGTCTTCAGAAAGTATTCTATGTGTACCGATAAGAATATCACATTTCGAATTTACCACTTTTTCAAGTACAACTTTCTGTTCTTTATTTTTCAAAAATCTGCTAAGAACTTCTATTTTAACCGGAAAATCAGACATTCGCTCAGTAAATGTTGCATAATGCTGTGCTGCAAGAATTGTTGTGGGCGCTAAAACCGCTACCTGATATCCGCTCATCACTGCTTTAAAAGCAGCTCGCATTGCAACCTCAGTTTTTCCAAAACCAACATCACCACATATCAAACGGTCCATTGGTTTTGATGATTCCATATCTTCTTTAATATCTTTTACAGCCTTTAACTGATCCTGTGTTGCATCATAAATAAAAGAATCTTCAAATTCCTTTTGCCATAAATTATCCGGTTGAAAACGAATTCCCTCAAGATATTCCCTCTTCGCATAAAGATCTATCAGTTCCTTAGCCATCTCTTTGAGAGATTCGCGCGTTTTTGTTTTTAATTTTTCCCATGCCTGTGAACCGATTTTTGACAGGGATGGTTCAACGGTATCTTTTCCTACATATTTTTGAACTTTATGAAAATCTTCAACCGGAACATATACTTTGGCATTGTCTGCATACAACAGAACCATACAATCCTGTTCAAGAGATGATGTCTTAATTCTCTCGATTCCGATAAATTTTGCAATACCATGATCTTCATGTACGACATAATCCTGTGGTGTCAATGAATCAAAATTTGATAAAGGAATTCCATGTTTCTGCTTTTTTATTTTTACCGGTTTAACAATACGATTAAAAATCTGCGATTCAGAATACAAAAGAATTTTATTATCAAAATCAATAAATCCTTTTACAAGAAAACCAATGTATATTTCTACATATGAACAAACATCACCGATCAACTCCTGTATTCGTTCTGCATGACCTGTATTTGGACACAAGAGCATACAATGAAAACCATTATCGTGATGTCGCTTAAAATCTTCACTTAATGTGTCAAGCTGATGCGGTAATTGAGGTTGTTCAGAAAAATGTACTTTGTAAATAATACTGCTTTCAGGAACATCTGTCGTATCAATAAATACTGTTTTGTAAAAATCAATTGAAGATCTGATATCGTTATCATTAAATAATAATTTTTCAGGTGGAGAAAGTACAGGTAGAAAAAGAGATGGCGTTCGCTCAAGGTGACGTTCATAATTCTTTTTTGATTCGTCAAGACGACGTTCTATAGATAGTACATCATTCCAAATAAGAATACTATCTGATCCTAAGTAATCAAGTATTGATGAAGATGGAAGATCAAACCAATGAAGAAACCATTCAATTCCTTCATAATCACCGGAACTCTTCCATTGGTGTTCAAGTTTGTGTACCACCATTTCATCAATTTTTGTTTCAGAACAAAAAGAATGCATTTTTTCAATTGCATTATCAATCATTTCATCATTTATTAAAAACTCACGCATGGGAAAAATTTCAACATTTTTTATTGATTCCTGCGATTTTTGAGTAAATACATCAAATTGACGAATTGATTCAACATAATCACCCCAGAATTCTATTCTGACAGGATTTTCTGTTAAAAATGGATAAATATCAAGTATTCCACCACGGACACTGAAAGTACCGAGATCCGCAACCTGATTCTCACGTCTGAAACCATTTTCTACAAGCCAGGACGACAGCTCAGTAATTGTAATCTGATCACCAACCTGTATCCTTATAATTTTTTTAAATAAATTCCCTCTCGTCATTATCTTTTGTGAAAGCGTTGTATAGGGAGTAATTATAACTGATGAATTTCCATTAAGTAAAGACGACAGTACTTTATACCGCATCTCTGTGGTGGGACCAAATGGAGATTTTAAATTGTAAGGAACAGCATCTCGTGAAGGAAACAACAATACAGATTCATCATCAATAAATGTCTTACATTCATCAACAAGGTTCTCTGCTTTTTTACTGCTTTCAACAAATACAATAACTGTTTCTTTTGTGGTTCTGAAAAAATCACTTATTAAAAAAGCATCGCTTGAACCTGCTATTCCTGAAAATAATGCATTGTGTGGATTATCTTCTATCCATTTGTTAAGTTGACTAAAATGAAATTTATTCCAGGCTTGTGAAAATTGTGTAATTTCCATGTATTACTCGTAAGATCTTTTTTAATCAGAAGGAGTGCAGAGCGTGAAGAAATGAGCTAGGAAGGATTCGAACCTTCGACTCTCGCCTTAAAAGGGCGATACTCTACC
>CAYMGX010000066.1:0-4911 GCA_964390065.1 uncultured Fibrobacter sp.
GCGAGATGCGTTTCTACTTGTTACGTGTCACATGTCACCCGTCACTTTATTAAAAGGAAAATAGATGAAAAAAAGAATTTTTCTGTCGCCGCCTGATATGTGTGGTGAAGAGTTGCGGTATGTCAATAAAGCGTTTAAATCAAACTGGATCGCTCCGGCGGGGCCGGATATTGATGCGTTCGAAAAAGAGATGTGTGCTTTCACCGGTGCATCACATGCCGTCGCGCTTGCATCAGGGACTGCTGCATTGCATCTTTCTCTTATTGTTAACAATGCGGGGCCATCAGATGATATCTACTGCTCATCATTTACTTTTGCAGGTTCTGCATTTCCAATAACCTATACCGGTGCACATCCGGTGTTTATTGATAGTGAGAGAAACTCCTGGAATATGGATCCGGAGCTTCTTGAAAAAGCAGTTATAGACAGCATTGAAAACAAGCGTACACCTAAAGCAGTTATCGTTGTTCATTTGTATGGACAAACCGCAAACCTTGACGCTCTACAGAACGTATGTAAAAAGTATGATCTGCTTCTTATTGAGGATGCCGCCGAGTCTCTTGGTGCAACCTGCGGAAACATGCAGACCGGTACAATTGGTGATTTTGGTATCTATTCATTTAACGGAAACAAAATCATAACAACATCGGGCGGTGGAATGATTGTCGGACACAATAGAGAATCGCTTGACAAGATGCGATACCTGTCAACACAAGCACGGGAACCGTTCCCGTATTATCATCATACATCAATCGGCTACAATTACCGTATGAGCAATGTATCTGCCGCAATCGGTCGTGGACAGTTGACATCACTGGAATCCAAGGTAGAAAAGCGGCGATCAACCTATGAGTATTATATGAAAAGAATAAATGGTTATAATGGCATTACCGTAATGCCCCGTGATACATTCGGGATAGCAAACTGCTGGCTCACCTGTATAACTATTGACAATAAATCACCACTAACTCCCGATATGGTGCGGCTTGCCCTTGAGAAGGAAAATATCGAAAGCCGGCCGCTATGGAAACCGATGCATCTTCAGCCGGTGTTTGCTAACTGTAAATCATTTACTAATGGAGTTTCGGAGGATCTTTTCAACCGGGGCTTATGTCTGCCATCGGGAAGTTCTTTGAACATTGATGATCTTGAGAGAATAGTTGAGGTTGTGAAAGGCCTCACCCCCCAACCCCCTCTCCGCAAGCGGTAGAGGGGGAGCCGGAAACATACAAAAAGATAGTTCTATTTTTTTATTACTTAGTACCATTGTATATTAATTGACATAATTCATCATCCACTCTTCCACCCCGTCTACCGCTTGCGGACGACGCATCGAAGTGGTCGAAGGACCAGAGGGGGCTGAGGGGTGAGGCTACAGGAAAAACTATGAAATTGCCATTTTCAAAAACGATATTGAATAACCGGCTTCCGATTATAATACTGCTTCATGCGCTCTTTGCAGCAGCAGCACTATATCTGTCGTTTCTGCTCAGGTTTGATTTTACACTGGGTCACGCATTTTATCCGAAACTTTTTTATTTGTCTCTTCCTATAAACGTTGTCGTATTTCTTGCTGTTGCAGCCTTTTTTAATCTCTATCAGGGCATCTGGCGGTATGTCAGTGTTGATGACCTCAAGGATATTGTGCAGGCTTCGGCCCTTTCTGCGCTTATCTTTATGTCAATAATTATTTTCAGCGGTATGTTTTCAGGATATCCGCGATCGATTTATGCGATGAATTTTCTGTTTATGATTGTATTAAATGGCGGCACACGGTTTACAATAAGGATGTTCCGGGAGTCGTTTATTCCTCAGAGTGAAATAACGAAAAACATTCTTATTGTCGGTGCGGGTGCTGCAGGAAACGAAATGGTAAAAACGCTTAAAAGTGCAAGACGCAAAGAGTATATACCAGTTGGGTTTGTTGACAGAGACAAGTCGCAGGTCGGGAAAAGGATTCAGGGGTTGAAGGTGTTTGGCGATCTTGACAGTCTTAAATCAGTGATAAAAAAGTATCGTGTTAATGAGGTTTTTATCGCGATTCCCGAGGCAACCAATAAACTTGTCAAGGAGATCATGGAGTATGCAAAGTTGCCCGACTGGGACCTGAAATTTAAAATTGTCCCATCAATAGTTGACATCATGAGCGGGCGGCTAAAGGTAAACCAGATCCGTGATGTACAAATTGAGGATCTTCTTGCCAGACCAAATATCACCCTGAATGATTCCAACATCCGCAAGCAGCTTGCAGCAAAAACAGTGCTTGTAACCGGTGCCGGCGGATCAATCGGATCGGAGATCTGCTATCAGGTTGCATCCTACAGGCCATCACGGATGGTACTGCTTGATGCAAGCGAGATAAGCGGCTATCAGGTTGATCAGGAGCTTAAAACGCGGTATCCCGATATTGCAATTCATACGGTTGTTGGTAATATGCTTGATATCGGGTTTATGGATCTTCTTTTTCGTAAATTTCAACCCGATTACGTCTATCATGCAGCGGCCTATAAACATGTGCATATTATGGAGTGGAATCCGCTTGCCTGTTTAAAAAACAATGTTTTGGGTACTGCAGCGCTTGCTGCATTGTCGGAGCGTAACGGTGTAAAGCAGTTTGTCATGATATCAACTGACAAAGCGGTAAAACCGAGGGGGGTAATGGGCATATCCAAACGGCTTGCAGAGCGGGTGGTGCTTGAACGGTATCCTTCCGGGACACTCTTCAATATTGTTCGTTTCGGAAATGTGCTCGGGTCAAGCGGGAGTGTCATACCGCTTTTTCAGAAGCAGATTCGTGATGGCGGCCCGATCACGGTGACTTCCCCTGACACCAGACGCTACTTTATGTCGATTCCCGAGGCGGTGCAACTTGTCCTTCAGGCATCAACCCTGAATGAGTCGCAGGCAATATTTATGCTTGAAATGGGTGAGCCGGTGAAAATTGTCGATCTTGCAAAGAACCTTATTGAGCTGAGCGGTTTCAGGGTTGGTGAGGATATCGAGATCGTTTTTACCGGGTTACGCCAGGGGGAAAAGATTGAGGAGGTGCTCTTGTGTGAGGAAGAGAATGTTGTGCCGACAACCTTTGAAAAGATACGGGTACAGCGAAGAAATGATTTCCGGCCTGAGCGGGTAGAGCTGTTTATTCATACGCTGAAAAGCAATGTTGATCTTGGGAATATGCGTGCAATTTATAATGACATAAAGGAACTGATACCCGAGATGACAGGACCAAGTTTTGACGAGATGATGGAGAATATGTTTAGTTGAAGGGGGAAGAAGTGACGAGTGACATGTAACGAGTGACGAGTAGGAGAAATCCGTGCAGGTTTTTAGATGTTTTCAACTTGTCACTCGTTACATGTCACATGTCACATGTCACTTTCTCAAAAAAATGACAATAACTCAAAAATTTATAAAACGATTATTCGATATCGTGGTATCACTTCTGGGGATGGTGATTCTTTTACCGTTTATTGTTGCTATTGCTCTGATTGTTAAAGTTTCATCAAGGGGGCCTGTACTTTACTCCGCGCCTCGTATCGGGCAGTATGGTAAGCCATTTCCCTGTCATAAATTCCGCTCGATGTATACCGGTTCGGATCGTTTTGGTTCCGTTACCACAGGTGTTGATACAAGAATAACACCTGTGGGCAGAGTGTTGCGAAAATACAAACTTGACGAGTTACCGCAGCTTTGGAATGTGTTTGTTGGTACTATGTCATTTGTCGGCCCCCGCCCTGATGTAAGCGGGTATGCAGATAAACTGACCGGTGAAGACAGAATTATCCTTTCCGTAAGACCGGGAATAACCGGACCGGCATCACTGCATTTCCGCAATGAAGAGGAGCTGCTTGCAAAGGTTGATAATCCAGTGAACTATAACGATGAGATACTTTGGCCATGCAAAGTAAAAATCAATAGACGATATGTTGAACAGTACAGTTTTACAAAAGACATCGGATACATTCTGGCAACAGTAATCGGTACAAAAATAAAAACCCCGTAGGGATGGCCCTTGTGGCCATCCGTTCCCCCATATGCCACCCGGTTCCCAATATATCAATCACGGCACAATAAACACACCGAAGGAAACAGTAGAAAAAAACGTGTTCCCGCGTAGTATTGATAAAATGGTTAAAAATCCGAACGGTGTTGCGAAAGGTCGATCGTCAATACGGGCAGTTATTTAAGCCCGAGTTTTTTAATCAGATTTTCGGTGGTGAACGGTTTGACCAGGTAGTCATTTGCTCCGGCGGCGATGGCGTCCATTACTTTGGTTTTTTCCGATTCCGATGTTACCATCACGATTCTTACATCCTTGTATTTCGGTTCCGAACGCACCATCCGAAGCATTGCCATACCATCAAGAACCGGCATATTGATGTCAAGAACAATCAGGTCAACAGGCATATTGGCTGCAAGTAGTGTGAGACCTTCTTCACCATTAGTCGCTTCAATGATATCGGTGACACCGGTATCTTTGATCTGGTTTATTACTATTCGTCGCATTGTGTTGGAGTCATCAACAAGCAGAACCCTCATGGTAAGCCCCTATGAGTAAGAAATACGAAATATTGGTGCCCTGTTTTGTATTTAACCTATTGTATCATACGTGTGCAAATACTGTCAAACAGTTTATTTACCGGGGTTGTCTCTCATCTTTCTTCTGCTATCGTTTGTGGAACAGGGCTTTGGGGGGGAGAGGCTAGTACACCTGCAAAAAAACGGACACGAAAATTTCTTTTCGTGTCCGCTAAATTCATCCAAACCGCAGAAAACGGGTAATTACCTACCCTTCTTTTTAGCAACTTTCTTAACAGCTTTTTTCGCTGCCTTCTTTGCTGGTTTTTCAGCTTTTTTAGCAACTTTTTTTTCAGCCTTTTTAACAGCCTTTTTAACAGCCTTTTT